>JBFJMM010000103.1:0-7825 GCA_041633885.1 Porticoccaceae bacterium | reverse complement strand
GTTGCGGGAATTTGGTTGTCGCTACGTGATTGTCGGCCATTCAGAACGGCGCGCCCTGTACGGTGAAACGGACGCCCAGATCGCTGAGAAATGTGTCGCCGCACGCGGTAGCGGTTTGACGGCCATTTTATGTGTCGGTGAGAATCTGGCCGAGCGGGAAGCCGACCAGACACTGGCCGTTGTCGATCGGCAGTTGAACGTAGTCCTGGAAGCACTGAGTGCAACCGCTGATGAGAATAGCCGCGGTGACCTGGTGGTGGCGTACGAGCCGGTGTGGGCAATTGGCAGCGGGCGCACGGCGCTGCCCGAACAGGCGCAGCAGGTGCACAGTGCGTTGCGCGACAGGCTGGGTAGGCTGGGTGCCAGTACGCGGATTATTTACGGCGGCAGTGTCAATGCAGAAAATGCCCGGGCACTGTTCGCGCAACCTGATATCGACGGTGCGCTGGTTGGTGGCGCCGCGTTAAACGCGGAGACATTTACCGCAATTTGCGGGATGGCGGAAAACGACTGATGAATAACATAGTGTTGATTTTACATTTGCTCATCGCGGTCGCGATTATCGGACTGATTCTGTTACAGCAAGGTAAAGGCGCCGACGCCGGCGCGTCATTTGGCAGTGGCGCGTCGCAAACCGTGTTTGGCAGTGGCGGTAGCTGGAATTTTTTCAGCAAAATTACCGCGATTCTCGCTGCGATGTTTTTTGCCACCAGTTTTGCATTGGCGATCATGGCTAAAAATGACGCGGGTATCGACACCGATATCCTGCCGGAACTGGAGATTTTGAATACTCCCCCCACGGCGGTAGAGAGCGACATTCCCGCACTGGACCAGCAGGGTGAGATAAGTGATATCCCGGCGCTGCAGATGCCGCCGGGTGAGTAGCAGAGCAAGGCCCAAGTGGTGGAATTGGTAGACACGCTATCTTGAGGGGGTAGTGGCGTAAGCCGTGCCGGTTCAAGTCCGGCCTTGGGCACCAATTTTTACAGAAGTGAGAGACGCGTAGGTCGGGGATTACCGGCTGATAGAGAGGGAAAGCTCTTGACCCCTCAAAATCAGAGTCTTATAATCCCTCGCCCTTGTTACAGGCAGCTTTACCGGGGCTGTTTGTGGGGATCGGAGGTTGTATAACTTCCGCGACATTGATGTCGAAGTGTGTTGTTGCGGGGTGGAGCAGCCTGGTAGCTCGTCGGGCTCATAACCCGAAGGTCGTAGGTTCAAATCCTGCCCCCGCTACCAAATTGGCGTCCTGTTGGGCGCACACGAGGAGCCCCTGTTACAGGGGCTTTTTGTTAATGGGCCCGGTGGCCCATTTTTTATTGTTGGATTGGTGATGGCATGACCGCTAGGCACGACAAGTTGCGGACCCTGGCGCAGGCTGCGGTGAGCGCGATGGATTGCGAACTGTGGGGTGTCGAACTTTCCGGTGCCGGCAAGCACAGCGTGCTGCGGGTATATATCGACAGGGAAGGCGGTGTCGGGATTGAGGATTGCGCAAATGTCAGTCGTCAGCTCGGCGGGGTGCTGGATGTGGAAGACCCGGTTGCAGGTGAATATACCCTGGAGGTGTCTTCACCTGGGTTGGATCGACCTCTGTTTGAACTGGCGCACTATGAAAAATATATTGGTGCCGAACTCGCTTTGCAGTTGCGTTTGCCCTACGAAGGACGGCGCAAATTCAGAGGGCGGCTCAAAGGTCTGGAGAATACGGATATCGTGTTGGAAACGGATAGCCACGAGTACCTGTTTCCGATTGAGAGTATCGAAAGAGCGCGTATTGTTCCGCAGTTTTAAAGAATTTCTGGCGGACGCATTTGGCAGGTCAGGCGTGGGTGAGACGTAAATGGTCGGATTAGCGGCGATAGCTGTCTGATAACAGAATACAGGTTGACCGTAGTAATCGAGAGGCGGACGGATGAACAAAGAAATTTTGCTGGTTGCCGAGGCAGTATCCAACGAAAAGGGTGTGTCCGAGGAAGTGATCTTCGAGGCGATCGAAGAAGCGTTGGCGATGGCAACCAAAAAGCGTTACGACGAGGATTCCAATATTCGCGTGGTGATTGATCGCGCCAGTGGCGATTACGAAACCTTCCGCTGGTGGGAGGTGATGGACGACGACACCCTGGCTGAGCTCGGCACTCAGTTCACCCTGCAGGAGGCCCATGAAAAGGATGCGTCACTGCAGGCCGGGCAGGTTTACGAAGAGCAGGTGGAGAATGTCGGCTTCGGACGCATCGCCGCGCAAACCGCCAAACAGGTGATCGTGCAAAAAGTGCGCGATGCGGAGCGCGAACTGGTCATGGAGAGATACCGGGACCGGGTCGGCGAACTGATCAGCGGTACGGTCAAGAAAGTGACGCGCGAACATATCGTCGTCGACCTTGGCGACAATGCCGAGGGCATGTTATCCCGCGAAGATCTGGTGGGACGGGAAGTATTTCGGGTCAACGATCGGGTGCGCGCTATTTTGCAGGCATTGCGCACCGAGGGACGTGGGCCGCAACTGCAATTGAGTCGTGCCAGTCGCGACATGTTGATCGAACTGTTTCGTATCGAAGTGCCCGAGGTTGCCGAACAGGTGATCGAAATTCGCGCCGCGGCGCGGGACCCTGGGTCGCGGGCAAAAATTGCTGTTAAAACCAATGACGGGCGCATCGATCCGGTAGGCGCCTGCGTGGGCATGCGCGGCGCGCGGGTGCAGGCCGTATCCAACGAGCTGGACGGGGAGCGCATCGATATTGTGCTGTGGGACGATAACCCGGCGCAGTTGGTGATCAACGCCATGGCCCCGGCGGAAGTGGAGTCGGTGATCGTGGACGAAGACAACCACACCATGGACGTGGCTGTGGCCGAAGATAATCTTGCCCAGGCGATTGGCAAGGGTGGACAGAATGTGCGTCTTGCCTCGGAATTGTCGGGCTGGAACATCAATGTCATGACCTCCGAAGAGGTTGAAGCCAAACAGGAAGAAGAGCAGGGCGGCATTGTTACCACCTTTATGAATCAACTCGACATCGATGAAGACGTGGCCGTGGTCCTGGTTGAAGAAGGATTTACCTCCCTCGAGGAAGTCGCCTACGTGCCGTTGGAGGAAATGCTTAACATCGAAGGGTTTGATGAAGATATTGCCAGCGAGCTGCGCAATCGTGCCAAGAACGCCCTGTTGACCCAGGCCCTGGCGACGGAAGAGCACAAAACGCCGCCAGCGGAAGATTTGCTGAACATGGAAGGTATGGATCAGGCGCTGGCCTACCAGTTATCGGCCCGCGGCATTGTTACCATGGAAGATCTGGCCGAACAGGCGGTAGACGATTTACTGGAAATTGAAGGGTTGGACTCCGAACGCGCCGGAGCACTGATTATGACTGCCCGTGCGCCCTGGTTTGCTTGACAGTCTGCCCGAAACGGCGTGGCTGTGACACCGGGGAAGTGTGAACCAATGAGGAATGCTGATGGCTGAAGTTACCGTACGTCAACTTGCCGAGTTAGTGGGCGCGTCCGTGGACCGCCTGCTCAAACAGATGCAGGAAGCTGAGCTGCCGCACACGTCGGCCGAAGAAGCGGTGTCGGACGCAGAAAAACAGAAACTGTTGAGCTACCTGAAAGGCTTGCACGGTGAGCAGGCGCGCGAGCCGAAAAAAATCACGTTGCGCCGTAAAAGTGTCAGCACCCTTAAGGCGGGGGCGGGGCGCAAGACGGTCAATGTGGAAGTGCGCAAAAAACGCACCTACGTAAAACGCGATGCGGAGGGGGCGGCTGACCCCGTGGTCGCGGACGTTACGTCGGCGCAGGAAAGCGGCGCACCGGCCGCCCTTGGCGACGATGTTGAAACTCGCCGCGTGGCTGCTATCGAAGCTCGCCGCAAAGCGGAGGAAGAAAGTAAACAGCGCGAGCTGGAAGCACAGCAGGCCAAAGACGCGGAACCGACCAAGGACGGGAAGCTCGCAAAACATGTAGAAAAACCCGTTAAAGAAGCGCCCGTTCACGTCGACGGAGAGCCGAAGTACACCAAAAAACGCGAAAAACCGGACGATGACGACGACAAGCCGAAAAAGAAAAAAGCGCTCAAGCCGGGCCGCAAACAACGGCCGGATGAATTAATTAAGGAAATTGAAGTAGACGCGGAAGACGACGCGGCAGCCAGGCCGCGCCTCAAGTCCGCCAAAGTGGTGCGCATCGAAAACAAACATGTTTTCCGTCGCCCGGTTGAAAAAACCATACACGAAATCGAAGTGCCCGAGTCGCTCACCGTGGGCGAACTTGCACAGCGACTTAACATCAAGGCCGTCGCGGTGATTCGCGAGTTGATGAAGATGGGCACCATGGTCACCGTCAATGAAGCCATTGATCAGGATACTGCCTGTTTGGTGGTGGAGGAGTTGGGCCATAAGTTTGTGCGGGTGTCGGCTAACGCCATTGAGGACGAATTGCGTGCGGCGCTGGCGTTTGAAGGGGTCGAGGAAGCGCGCGCGCCGGTGGTTACCGTGATGGGCCACGTCGACCACGGTAAAACCTCACTGCTGGACTGTATTCGTAAAAGTACAGTTGCGGCCGGTGAAGCCGGTGGCATCACGCAACACATCGGCGCTTACCACGTCGACACACCCAAGGGCACGATTACCTTTCTCGATACCCCCGGCCACGCGGCATTTACCGCCATGCGCGCGCGCGGCGCCCAGGCCACTGACGTCGTTATTTTAGTGGTGGCGGCCGACGATGGCGTGATGCCCCAGACTGAAGAAGCGATTAAGCACGCGCGAGCCGCCAATGTGCCGATCGTGGTGGCCGTCAATAAAATAGACAAAGAGGGTGCTGATCCGGAGCGGGTCACCAACGAACTGTCCGCCCAGGGTGTTATCCCCGAGGAGTGGGGCGGTGATACCCAGTTTGTGCGGGTATCCGCACACACCCAGGAAGGCATCGACACCCTGTTGGAAGCGGTGCTGTTACAGGCCGAATTGCTGGAATTGTCGGCCCCCCGGGACGTACCGGCGCGCGGTGTGATTGTTGAATCTCGTGTGGAAAAAGGCCGCGGTGTCGTGGCGACCGCACTGGTGCAGGCGGGCACATTGCGCAAGGGGGATCTGGTGCTGGCGGGGGAGAGTGTCGGTAAAATCCGCGCCATGCTGGATGAGAACGGCAAATCGGTAAACGAAGCCGGGCCTTCCATTCCGGTGGAAATTCTGGGTCTGGATGTCACCCCGGCCGCCGGTGACGAGTTCGCGGTCATGGCCGATGAGCGCAAGGCGCGCGAGGTCGCGGAATTTCGCCAGAACAAGAGCCGTCAGGCGCGGGTGCAGTCGCAACAGAGCGCCAATCTGGAAAACGCGTTTGCGACATTCGAAGGGGCTGGTAAAAAGACCTTGCCGGTACTGGTTAAAGCCGATGTGCGCGGCTCACTGGAAGCTATCCTGTCCGCCCTCGCCGAATACAGTAGCGACGAGGTGGCGGTCAACATCGTTACCTCTGGCGTGGGTGGACTCACCGAGTCGGATATCAATCTCGCCGTGACCACCGGAGCCATCGTGCTGGGTTTCAACGTACGCGCCGAAGCGGGCGCGCGCCGTCTGGCGGAAAAGGACGGGGTATCGATTCGCTATTACAGTGTTATTTACAATCTGCTCGACGATGTTAAACAGGCGCTGTCCGGCATGCTGGCTCCGGAAATACGCGAGGAAATCCTCGGTATTGCCGAAGTGCGGGATGTGTTTGGTTCCCCCAAATACGGACAAATCGCCGGTTGCATGGTGGTTGAAGGGACCGTGCAACGCAGCAAGCCCATTCGCGTGCTGCGCGACAATGTGGTGATATTTCAGGGGGCCCTCGAATCCCTGCGCCGTTTCAAGGACGATGTGAACGAGGTTCGCAACGGTACCGAGTGTGGCATCGGTGTAAAAGATTACAACGACGTCAAACCCGGTGATCAGATCGAAGTGTACGAAGTGCACGAGGTTGCCCGGCAACTGTAGGCGAGAAACCCATGCCGAGAGAATTTAGCCGCGCCGACCGGGTGGCCGATGCCATCCAGCGTGAGCTCGCCGCGCTGATTGGCGCCGAGTTGCGCGATCCCCGGGTGGGCATTGTCAATGTCACCGGGGTAGAGGTCAGTCGCGATCTGGCCGTGGCCAAGGTGTATGTCAGTTTTGTGGCGCTTCCGGAGCAGCAAACAGATATTGCGCGCGAGGATATTCCCCAGAAAGCAAAAGCTGGCAAGGGTGCCCGTGGGACGCCCAGTGCCGAGCAGGCGGGTGTCGATGCTCTGAACGGCGCCGCGGGATTTCTGCGCACCCTGCTGGTCAAGCAGGTACAGTTGCGGGTCGCGCCGACCCTCAAATTTATTTACGACGCCACCGGTGCCCGTGGACAACAGCTGTCGGCACTGATCGATCGCGCCCTGGCGGCCGACCGTCGGCGCGGCGCTGATGACGACCGTGCCGACGACGGAACGGAGCACTGATTTGGGGCGGGCACGCAACCGGGGTCGGCCGGTCAACGGTATCCTGATACTGGACAAACCCGTCGGCCTGACCTCCAACCAGGCGCTGCAGCAGGTCAAACGGT
Source organism: Porticoccaceae bacterium (assembly GCA_041633885.1). Classification (GTDB taxonomy): domain Bacteria; phylum Pseudomonadota; class Gammaproteobacteria; order Pseudomonadales; family Porticoccaceae; genus JBFJKD01. Next base: position 1,264 of record JBFJMM010000103.1, on the reverse strand, counting down.
TGTTGGTCGCCGCCAAGGCTGGCCACACCGGCAGCCTCGACCCTCTGGCCACCGGCGTGCTGCCCATTTGCTTCGGGGAAGCCACCAAATTTACCCAGTTTTTGCTCGAGGCGGACAAGGTATATCGCAGTACCCTGCGCTTTGGCGAGGCCACCAACACCGGCGATGCGGACGGCGAAGTAATTGCCCGGGGCAGCGCCGCAGCGTTGACCGAAGCGCAGGTGGAAGCGGCGTTGTGTGGCTTTCGTGGCGACATTCAGCAGATTCCGTCGATGTTTTCGGCGCTCAAGCAGGGCGGGCAACCGCTCTACAAACTGGCGCGGCAGGGCATCGAAGTGGAGCGGGAGCCGCGCACGGTAACCGTCCACGAATTTAACCTGCTGGCATTTCGCCCCGGTGAGCTGGCGGAAGCCGACGTGGAAATACGCTGCAGCAAGGGTACCTACGTGCGCACCCTGGCGGAAGATCTGGGCGCGGTGCTCGGTTGTGGCGCCCACGTGCGGCAGTTGCGTCGCACCCAGGCCGGCCCGTTCACGGAGACGGACGCCGTGACGCTGGCACAGCTCGAAGTACTGCGCGGGGAGCGGCGCGCGCAGGAACTGGACTTTTTGCTGCGCCCGGTGGACGCGGCGGTCGCTGATCTGGACGCCGTGGAATTGCCCGCCAATATGGCCTGGTATTTCCGGCGCGGGCAGGCGGTTATGGCCGCCCAGGTCTATCGCCACGGGGCGGAAGGCGATATAGTGCGCATCTTCGAAGCCGACGGCCCGTTTTTGGGCGTTGGCGAGGTTCTGGACGACGGTCGGGTCAAGCCCCGTCGTCTGGTAGTAAGCGCGTAGCGACCGGGTTAAGAGCGGTTGGCGCGTCAGTACGGTGCCGGGCAATAAGGTTATTGTCCGGGTTTTTGTCAGGCAGCCTGTAAATATGCGCGGGTTTGCCCCAGTCACATTGCATATTGGAGAGTTATCATGGCACTGAGTGCACAAGAGAAATCCGCGATCGTCAGCGACAACGCCCGTGCAGAGGGCGACACGGGGTCCCCCGAAGTTCAAGTGGCGCTACTGACCGCGAACATCAACAAACTGCAAAGTCACTTCGACAGCAACAAAAAAGATCACCATTCCCGACGCGGTCTGATTCGCATGGTGAATCAGCGTCGCAAGTTGCTGGATTATCTAAAGAGCAAAGATATCGAACGTTACGGCCAGCTGATCAAAAAATTAGGTCTGCGTCGTTAATTCATTCATGGCAGCGGTCCCAGAGG
>JBFJMM010000102.1:0-7863 GCA_041633885.1 Porticoccaceae bacterium | reverse complement strand
TCGAACATTTCCTGATTCTGACCAGGGAACAACAGCGCGATCCGATGACCCTTACCGGTTCGTACGCCGGCGCGATGGGGTATGGCCAGTTTATGCCCAGCAGTTATCGGCGCTACGCGGTTGACTTCGATGGCGATGGCGTCGTCGATATCTGGGAGAATCCCGATGATGCCATCGGCAGTGTTGCCAATTACATGCTGCGCCACGGTTGGCAGCCAGGGCAGGGGGTGGCGGTGCGCGCGCGCACCAATGGCGAGTATAACGACGCCCTGGTCAATAAGCTGCTGGTCCCGGAATTGACCTTGGCGGAATTGCGTGAGCAGGGGTTCGCGCCCGTCATGCAGGGTTTACCCGAAGACACGCGAGCGATTCCTCTCAAGCTGGTCGGCGATTATGGGGTGGAGTTTTGGCTCGCTCTGCCCAATTTTTACGCGATTACCCGCTATAACCACAGTTACCGGTATGCCATGGCGGTAACTCAACTCAGCGAAGCTATAGCGGATCGACTGGGTGATGGCGAGGGGTAAACGCGCCTTATGCGTGCTGTTGCTGCTGCTGGCAGGGTGTCAGGGCGGTAGCAGCATCAGGCCCGAGCCTGGAGATGGGCCACCGCAGAACGATATTGACGTCAGCGGGATTCCCGATGCGGTGCCCCGTTACGAGCCGATCACGCGGGCGGGCAACAAAAGTCCCTATGAAATTCTGGGCAAAACCTATCACGTGATGCCGTCGGCCCGCGGTTACCGCGAGGTGGGTACTGCGTCCTGGTACGGCACGAAATTCCACGGGCGCAAAACCGCCAACGGCGAAGATTACAGCATGTACGAGATGACCGCAGCACACACATCGCTGCCGATTCCTTCTTACATTCGGGTGACTAATCTGGCCAATGGGCGCAGTGTTATCGTGCGCGTTAACGACCGCGGACCGTTTCACGGTGGCCGCATCGTCGATTTGTCCTATGCGGCGGCCAAGAAATTGGGGTACGCGAGCCAGGGTACCGCGCGGGTTGAAGTGGCGGCGATTGACCCAGGTAACTACCAGCGAACATCCGTGGAAATTCCGCGCGTGGCGACCGTGTCGCGGGTACCGCCCGCCATTGGCGCGAGCACAACAGGCAGGTTGCCGGACAACACCTTTTTGCAGGTCGGGGCGTTCGGTTCCCAACGTTCGGCGCAGTTCCTGCGGGCGCGGGTGAGCCAGATAACCGCATACCCGGTCGCGGTGCGCGTAGCCCGCACCAGCGCGGCTACCCTGTTTAAAGTACTGGTCGGCCCGGTAACCGACCACAACCAGTTGATCGCCCTGCGTAGTCACCTGCAGCAAAGCGAACGACTGTCCCCATTCGTGGTCTACGACGCGCTACTGCCGGATTAATACGCCGTGGTCGGTTCGCGGGCCCTGCCGTGTTAAACTGCGACAGCGCGTGCATCAGGTTTTCTCTGTTTTTTATGCGTCGTTGGGCGTGGGTCTGTTGTCCTCGCGATGTGTTAATGGCTTTCATAAACCACGGGATTGTATATGCTAAAAAAATTGGTAATGTCAGGTTTGCTCGGCTGTTGTGTTGCCAGCGCAGTCCTCGCCGCCACACCGACACTGATTCCTGCACCACCACAGCTGGCGGCCAAATCGTGGATTCTGATGGATGCGGACACCGGTAAGGTGTTGATCGAAGAAAATGCGGATCAGCAGTTACCGCCAGCCAGTCTGACCAAAATGATGACCAGTTACGTGGTGTCCGGGGAAATCCACAAGGGCAAATTAGCGCCACTCGATAAGGTTCTGGTGAGCGTCAATGCCTGGCGAATGGGTGGTTCGAAGACCTTTATACGGGAGGGCACCGAAGTCGCGGTCGAGGATTTGCTGCGCGGTGTGATTATTCAGTCCGGCAACGATGCCAGCGTGGCCCTGGCGGAACATGTGGCAGGTAGCGAGGACGCATTTGCCGACGTGATGAACCAGCAGGCGGCTTTACTGGGTATGACCAATTCCAATTTTGCCAATGCCACCGGGTGGCCCGCGGAAGGGCACGTCACCACGGCGCGGGATCTGTCACTGCTGGCGCGGGCGCTCATCAATGATTATCCCGAGCACTACCGGCTCTACGCAGAAAAATATTACGAGTACAACGGCATTCGCCAGCCCAACCGTAACTTGCTGCTGTGGCGCGATAAGACCGTCGACGGCGTCAAGACCGGGCACACGGAGGAGGCTGGGTACTGCCTGGTTTCGTCGGCGCTGCGCAATGGCATGCGCCTTATCGCCGTGGTCATGGGCACCACCAGTGAAGAGGCGCGCGCCAGCGAATCCCAAAAACTGCTGTCCTACGGGTTCCGTTACTACGAGACCGCCAAAGTGTACGCCGCCAATGACGTTATTCAGGAGGGCGTGCGGGTTTGGTACGGCAAGGAGGACGCAGTCAATGTAGTGGTGCCAAACGATGTGTTTCTTACCATTGCGCGGGGTAGTCGCGAACAGTTGGCGGCGAGCGTGCATGTCGATGCGGTGATTAAGGCGCCGCTTACCACCGCCACGGAGCTGGGTCGCCTTACAGTCGAGTACGAGGGTGAAACACTTCTCGACCAGCCCTTGATGGCGGACCGGGAGATTGCCAGGGCCGGGTTTCTCGCGCGTCTGTGGGACGGCATTAAATTGTTTTTCCTGACGCTTTTTTCCTGATTTTTTTGCTGAATAGCAAATCAATTGAACTGTTATGGCCGATCAATCAGCCCCTGAAATTAAATTTCCCTGTGCCTATCCGATCAAGGTGATGGGGGACGCTTGCGAGGAGTTTCAGCAGCACGTGATGACCGTAATGGCCCGTCACGCGCCGGAATTTGACGCGGCCGCAGTCACCACAAGAGTCAGCAGTGGTGGTAATTATCTGTCGTTGACAGTAACCATCACGGCTACCGGAAAGCAGCAGCTGCAAGCAATTTTTGTCGATTTAAAAACCAGTCAGCTGGTTAAAATGGTACTGTAAATCACCGTGAACAGGCCGTTATTGGTGCGTCGACTCGGAGAGCAGCCCTACGGGCCGGTGCTGACCGCCATGCGCGACTATACCGATGGCCGTCACTGCGACAGCGCCGATGAGTGCTGGTTCGTTCAGCATCCGCCGGTGTTTACCCAAGGGCAGGCCGGCAAGGCCGAACACATTCTGGCGCCGGGCACGATTCCGGTGGTCAAGGCGGATCGCGGTGGTCAGGTAACCTACCATGGCCCCGGGCAGCTGGTTGGGTACGTCCTGGTCGATCTAAAACGCCTGGGCATGCACGTGCGGCAACTGGTGTCGGCTATCGAACTGAGTATCGTGGAGTTGTTGCGCGGTTACGATATACAGGGCACTGCCCATGCACAGGCGCCGGGGGTCTATGTAGATGACGCCAAAATTGCCTCCCTTGGTCTGCGGGTGCGTAAAGGTTGCAGCTATCACGGCCTGGCGCTCAACGTAGATATGGACCTGACACCCTTTGAACAAATTAATCCGTGTGGCTACCAGGGGTTGCGCATGACACAAATCAAAGACCTGTTGCCAACCCATCGCGTGGCGCCGATGGCCGATGTGGAACAGGCGTTGCTGGGCAGGTTGGCCGCCAATCTGGGCTTCCACGCGTGGCGCGAAGAAGCATGCCCTCCCCCAGCGCTGGCAGCGGGAGCTCGGCAATGAAAGAAATAGATGTCGTGCCAGCACAGCGCACGCGACGACTGCGGCAGGGCGAAAAATTGCGCAGTGCCGATAAGGTGGAACGCATACCGGTTAAAGTTATTGCGACTGAAGCTACGCCGCGCAAACCTGACTGGTTGCGCATTCGGCTGCGGGCGTTCCCCGCGGTGGATCGCATCAAAAAGATTTTGCGTAAAAATAATCTCGCCACGGTGTGCGAAGAGGCGTCCTGCCCAAATCTCACGGAATGTTTTGGTGGCGGCACCGCCACCTTTATGATCATGGGGGATATTTGCACCCGGCGCTGTCCGTTTTGCGACGTGGGACACGGCAAGCCCAACCCCCTCGACCCGGCCGAACCCGCACAGCTGGCGGCCGCGATTGCGGAAATGCAATTGCGCTACGTGGTGATCACTTCGGTTGATCGGGATGACCTGCGCGACGGTGGCGCGCAACATTTCGCCGACTGCATTCGCGCCTGTCGAGAGCGCACGCCACAACTGGAAATCGAAATTCTGGTACCGGATTTTCGCGGTCGTATGGAGCCCGCGCTGACTATTTTAGGTGCCACCGCACCGGATGTGTTCAACCACAATCTGGAAACGGTGCCGCGCCTGTATCGCATGGCGCGCCCCGGTGCTAACTATCAGTGGTCCTTAAACCTGCTCAAGGAGTACAAGGCGCGCAACCCTCAGGTGTTGAGTAAATCCGGGTTGATGGTCGGGCTGGGGGAAACCAGGGATGAATTAATGCGCGTTCTCGACGATATGCGTGAACACAACATCGATATGCTGACCGTGGGGCAGTATTTGCAGCCATCGAAACACCATTTGCCGGTGGCGCGTTTTGTTCACCCGGACGAATTTCAGGAATATGCTGACTACGCGACCCGTATTGGTTTCATGCGCGTGGCCTCGGGGCCGCTGGTGCGCTCCTCCTACCATGCGGATAAGCAGGCCCACGGGGAGGCCGTTGGTTAGTTCGATTGCAGAGCAATAATCGCGGTGGGTAGCAGGCCGGCATAAACTCAAGACTGCGATTTAGCGCTGATTTTCAGGACGGATCTGTACATTGCCAGGGGAGAGGGACTATGAGTACCGTGGATATTGAAGCTGCGGTGTTTCGCCGCTTGTTACAACATCTGGACGACCACAAGGAGGTGCAGAATATCGAGTTGATGAATTTGGCTGATTTCTGTCGCAATTGTCTGGCGAAATGGTATGTTGCCGCTGCCCTGGAACAGGGCGAGCACATCGACTACGAATCCGCTCGGGAAATCATTTACGGAATGCCCTACGCGGCATGGAAGGAAAAGTTTCAGCAAGAAGCCAGCCCCGAACAACTGGCCGCCTTTAATGCTAACGCAGAACAAAAAAATCCTGGATAGTGCCTATAAAGTTGCGCCTGGCGGCAGCGCTGGCGGGTGGTGTCACGTAAGATGGGTGGTGTCACGTAAGTAGGGGAGAAGCTAATGGTCGCCGGAAAAAAAACTGCGGAGCTGGATGCAAAAAAAGCAGGTGCGCCGTCAGCACTGACTGTGGCCGAGTTGCCCGCCTGCTGCGACCCGGAGCAGTTCACATTTGCTACCACGGACGAACTGGAGTCGCTGCGGGAAATCGTGGGTCAGGATCGCGCGCTCGAAGCGATCCGCTTTGGTCTCGATATGCGCCATCACGGTTACAATTTGTACGCACTAGGTCCGCCCGGTGTTGGTAAATTTACCGCCATCAAACATTTTTTACACGCCAAAGCCAAACAGGGCGCAGTGCCGCCGGACCGGTGTTACATCAATAATTTTCAGGACCCATATCGACCGCATTTGCTGACCTTGCCCGCTGGCCGGGGTGCCGGGTTGCGCGATGATATGCGCAAGCTGATTGAGGATCTGCAAACCGCCATTCCCGCCGCATTTGATAGCGATGATTACAAGGCGCGCGCGCAACAACTGCAAAGCCAACTTCAGGAAAAAGAAGAAAATGCCTTTCGGGAGTTGCATGAAGCCGCAAAAAAACAAAGTATTAAGATGTACCAGAGCGCAACGGAATTTACATTTATTCCCCTGGTAAACGGCGAGGAAATCACCCCCGAGACCTTTGAAAAACTGGCCAAGCCTGAACAGGAACATCTCGAGAAGGTCGTCGCAGAATTGCGCGAGCAACTGCGGGAGATCATGCAGAAGAAAATGCCCCAGTGGCGCAAACACACGCGGGAACAATTTCGCGAACTGAATCACCGTATTACCCGGGAAGCCGTCGCCTTACCTATCGACAGTCTGCGGGAACGGTATACCGATCTGCCCGTGGTGGGTAACTATCTTGCGGCGGTCGAACAGGACGTGATCGCCAATCCGCGGGACTTTGCGCCACAGGAGGCGCCCGCCCTGCCCACCACTCAAGGCGCGCACAACGGGCTCAGTCGCTACCAGGTGAATTTATTGATCGATCAGACCGGTGTCTCGGGTATGCCGGTGGTGTTTGAGGAACATCCCAGCTACCCGAATTTGTTGGGCCGGGTGGAAAACAAGGCGTTTATGGGGGCTCTCACTACCGACTTCACTCTGATCAAACCCGGGGCTCTGCACCGCGCCAATGGCGGTTACCTGATTCTCGAAGCGCGCAAACTGTTGATGCAGCCCCATGCCTGGGAGGGCTTAAAACAGGCGCTTTACTCCCGCGAGCTGCGCATCGAATCCATGGAACAGGTGCTGAGCATCGCCACTACCGCGTCGCTGGAGCCAGAATCAATTCCCCTCGACGTCAAGGTGGTCCTGTACGGGGATCGGGCCCTGTATTACATGCTTTACGCTTACGATCCCGACTTTGCCGAGTTGTTTAAAATTCCCGCGGATTTTGAATCGGGCCTCGATCGCAGTCCGGAAAACGATCTGTTGTATGCCCGGATGATCGCGACCATTGTGCGGGAACGAAAATTGCTGCCGTTTGATCGGGTGGCGGTTGCGGCGATTATTCAACAAAGTATGCGTATCGAAGCGGACACGCGCAAACTGTCGACGCATATGAGCAGCATAGCGGATCTGATTGTCGAGGCCGACCACTGGGCGCGGCAGCGTGGCGGCGACCTGGTAACTGGGGATGATATTCACAAAGTGATCGCCACCCAGGTGGAGCGGGTCGACCGGGTGCGCGATCAACTGCAGGAACATATTCTGCGCGATACCATTATGATCGCCACCGACGGAGAGGTGGTGGGACAGGTGAACGGCCTGTCGGTGCTGCAAATGGGTAATTTCAGTTTCGGTCAGCCATCGCGTATTACGGCGACCACCCGCCTCGGCAATGGCAGGGTAATAGATATCGCGCGGGAAACTGATATGGGCGGCCCAACCCACAGTAAGGGGGTATTTATTCTCAGCAGTTTCATCGGTGCGCGCTACGGTCAGCGGGCTCCGTTGTCCTTTAACGCAAGTCTGGCATTTGAACAAAACTACGGCGGCGTCGATGGGGACAGCGCGTCGTTGGCGGAGTTGTGCGCGCTGTTGTCCTCGTTGAGCGGGGCGCCTGTTAAGCAGTGCTTTGCGCTGACCGGCTCGATTAATCAACACGGTCAGGTGCAGGTGATCGGTGGCGTCAATGAAAAAATTGAGGGGTTCTTCGACGTTTGTCAGGCGCGGGGATTGACTGGCGAGCAGGGCGTGTTGATGCCGCGCAATAATGTACAGAATTTGTTGCTGCGCCACGATGTGATTGACGCAATTGGCAACGGCAAATTTCATATTTACCCCGTGGGCAGCGTCGACCAGGCGATTGCACTGTTGACGGGACTCAGCGCGGGCGAACCGGATAGTGCGGGGGAGTATCCGGCGGATACTGTCAATGGTCGCGTGCAACGCCGCCTGCAGGATTTCGCCAACCGCCGTAGCGCGTTTGCAAAAATCGCCGGGATCGAGGACGGCGATACGGACGCCGCCAAATCGTAACGACCCGATGCCCGCGACTGGCTCCGGCTGAGTGTCAAAAAACCGTCGCGAATAGCACGTCGTTTAAAAACGTCTGCGACAAGCCCCAAAAAATGTGAACTACGTCACAAAATAAAACGCAGTTATTTCTGGCTGAAAATAATAATAAATATGTAAATCAATTAGTTAAGCGATTTATTTTGGAGGATGGGACTTTATCCCATACATTTTTTTCCTGCTTCTCCCTAAAGTATTTCCATGGCGCGACGATACCAAGGTT
>JBFJMM010000101.1:0-7904 GCA_041633885.1 Porticoccaceae bacterium | reverse complement strand
GGGTGTTGCTGGCTATGCTGGCGGCATGCTCCGCTTCCAGGCGGGTGACAATGCCCATCAGGTAAATAACGCCGGCTTCCGTGACAACTTTGATGCGTCGGCCTTCAATATCACTGCGGGCCAGCAATTTGCTTTTCACTTTGGTGGTCAGCCAGCTGTCGTTGGTGCGCGCCAGTAGCGAGGACGCACCCCGCACCTGGAGTTCGTTGTGTACCTGACGCACGCCGCGGAATTTTCGCGCGGTGTCCCCGGCCAGGGTACGCAGGGCATCGCTGGGGACTTCGCCGGTCAGCAAGACCACTTTGTTGTAGGTGGTGACATTGAAATGGGCGGTGTCCAGTTGGGGGTGGGCCTTTTTAATATTGACCGAGATGAGGGTGTCCATTTGCCAGTCGTCCAGATCGGCGCCGAGGGATGTCTTGCCGGGATCGGGCTCGATGGGCTCTTTGGTGACAGCGTCAATAGTCGTTGCACAACCCGCGACCAGCAATACGCCGAAGAGTAGTGCGACGAGCGGTTTTCTGATCATCCAGCGGATCCTCCGAATAACTGTTGCTCTATCAGATCACAAATACAAAACAGGGACAGCATATGAATTTCCTGCACACGGTATTGGTTACTGTTTTCGGCATGGAGTTCCACGTCGCTGTCTGCCAATTGTGCCGCAATGGCGTGGTCCCCGGTGGCGGTCAGTGCAATCACGGCCATGCCACGCTCGTGGGCGGCGGTAATGGCCTGTACCAATTCCAGGGGACTCTCTCCGCCGCTGAACGTTATCAGAATATCCCCCGCCTGTGCCAATGTACGCACCTGCGCGGCGAAGTTGTCCGAGCGGCTACCCTGTGTTGCACCGTAACCGGGATTGCCGTCCAGGGCCATGGCGGCAAAGCCGGGGCGTTCAATCTGGTGTCCGCGCATCAGGCAGCGCGCCAGTATCGTCGCCATGGCCGCCGATAACCCGATGCCGCAACACAGCAGTTTTTTTTCCGCGAGCAAACCCGCGACAATCCGTTGCGCCGCCATGGCAATCATGGGCGACAGCGCTTCGCCGACCGCCATTTTGGCTTCAATGCTGCGGTGAAATTGCTCGATTACCAGTTGTTTCATAGTTGTTTAACAGCTGTCAGACGTGGGGGCGAAAGGCGTCGCGAATCCATTCCAGATGATAGCCATCGCGGCTGTTGTCGGGTGTTAGACAAATGGCGTCAAACCGACACGGATGGGTATCGCCCAGCTGTTCGCTGTGCAGGTAGTGGGCCGAGGCATACACAATACGCTGCTGCTTACGGGAATCAATGGATTCCGCGGCATTTCCGAAGCGCGTATCGCTGCGCAGACGTACTTCCGCGAACACCAGAGTTTCGTTATGTTCGGCAATCAGGTCGATTTCGCCTCTGGGGGTTCGATAATTGGTGGCGCGAATGCGCAATCCCTTGCGGCGCAAAAAGCGCGCGGCCAGTTGTTCAGCCCTTGCCCCCGGTTTGGTGGTTTCACTTGCGGGGGGGTTGCGGCCAAACATCATTGTTCGAGTGTATCGCGAGCTGGGTAGACTTTGCCGTCGCGAAACTCCGCCCATAGTTGCTTTTGCACAACGCGGTTGTCGGCACCCAGGGTCAGGGTGCCGGTGTAACCAGCCAACGGCGTGGAGCCATCCATTGCCGTAATCCGTTGATGCAGTTGGTAGGCATCGCTGCCCAGGGCGAACAGTTGGCGATAGGCCGGGGGTACACTGCTGCTGGCCTACAAACCGGCGGGGGCCTTGCCCGGTACACTCCACGGCATGGCGCTAAACTGGATACCGGAAAGATCCCGGTCGCGATTTTGATCGGGCGTCCCCACGTAAATCAGCGATGTTGCGTACACCGGTAAATCGCCGGCGTACAGGAAGTCGAGGGTGGGTTTGATCTGGCGACCCTGCTCGGTATTGGCTATCAGCAGCACCATGTCGATATCCTGGCGACGACGGGGCGCGGACTCCAGGTTTTTACCGAGGGTGCGCCGCAGGCGATCGGCCCGCTGTTTGCTCTGATCGATCAACAAAATTGGCGCGAGTTGCGGCGTGAAATCCCGCTCGTTGGCGGCGTAGGGCGGTAGTGAAATAAGGGTGCCACCGCGCGCCAGCCAGCGGTTGCGAAATGCGCTCAGGGCCGCATTTCCCCAGGACGTGTCGGCGCTAATGGTGAGCGCGGAGCGGTGGCCTTGCAGCCAGGCGCGATCGGCAATTTGGCGCGCTTCGTCGGCAATAGACAGGCCGAACTGATACAGGTTGACGGGGATCGGCGCGGCAGTGCCGACCCTGGCTACCGGGTTCCCATTGGGTACGGCAGGCGCTGGGCTTTCGACGTCTTCGAGATAATTCAGGGCGATGGTGGGCACCGGCAGTTGTGGCAATGCCGCGAGGGTGGCCACATCCTCCTTGCGCAGCGGTCCCACCACCATTTGCGCACCCTCGTTCACCGCCTGTTGATAGATTTCCACCAGGTTGCCCGCTCCGGTGTCGTAGATCAGCACTGGTGGCGTGTTGTGTTGCGCGGTGTTGTACCAGGCCGCGAGGAAACCGTCGCGGATAACCGCTCCGGCTTCGCCATAGGCACCCTGCAAGGGCAGGAGCAGGGCCAGTTGGCGTAATTGCGGCTGTGGTTGCGCAATGGGTGCGGGTCGGGGTTTAAGACCCAGGCTGGCCGGTGGGTAAATGGCCGCGGGGTGGGTGGGCCAGTGCTGGCGCCAGGCGTTGATGGCACTGTGCGCCAGCTGTGGGTTATTGCCGCTGGCACGCCAGGTCTGGGCCAATTGGTACCAGCCCCGCAGTTCCGTATCGGTGGTGGACACCAACAACTGTGTGATGGTCTGCTCCGGCATCTTCAGGAGTATCTGCCAGATTTTTTCGTGGACAGCGCCGATGCGCTCGGGCTTTTTCAGCAACCGCACCAGGGCGCGGTACTCGGTCACACTTCCGGCATCGTCGCCCAGGGAGGCATATAGATCGGCGCGCTGTTCGCGCCAGCGCCGCTGCAGGTCGACCGGCAGTTGCGGCCACCGGGACTCCAGGGGTGGCATCGCCAGAAAATCGCGGGCCTCGAAATACCGTGCCTCGCGGGTGGCAATGGACGCCGATAACAAGGCGTAGGTGGCGAGTTCGGGTAAGCGTAGTACGGTGTAATCGAGGGGCGCCAGCAGCGCCTGGGCGGCCGCGAAGTCGCGCAGGTGAAAGTATGCGTCCGCGGCGGCCAGCTGGTGATGTTCCTTCTGTGGCGATGGCGCTGTCGCGGCCAGCGCCAGTTCCTGTGCGGCGCGCTGGCTATAATTTTCGCCAGTCGTGTATGCTTGTTCGGCGGATTGCTGCAAACCGCCGCACCCTGCGATAAGCAGTGGCATAATCCACAGACAGTGACGCAACTTACAGATTAAAGGCATTGGGTAGATCCAGGGCTTCAGGGAGTCTTATGTCAGGCACATTGTTTGTGGTTGCAACACCCATCGGGAATCTGGCCGATATGGTACCCCGCGCTGTGACGATACTCCAGACGGTTGATCTGATCGCCTGCGAGGACACGCGCCATACGGGGCGGTTGCTGGCGCATTTTCGTATTGATACACCGCTGGTTGCCTACCACGATCACAGCGACGAGGCGCGCTTACAGCGCATTCTCGGGGATCTGGAGGAGGGTAAACAGGTGGCGCTGGTCTCGGATGCCGGTACGCCCCTGGTTTCAGATCCTGGCTATCAACTGGTGCGCCTGGCCCGGGCGCGGGGCATCGAGGTGTGCCCCATACCTGGCGCCTGTGCGGCCATTGCTGCGTTAAGTGTAGCTGGGTTGCCCAGTGATCGTTTTGCGTTTGAGGGGTTTCTGCCCGCCAAAGCCGGTGCGCGACGCAGGCGTCTCGAGGAGCTGGTGGGCGAATCGCGCACGCTGATTTTTTACGAGGCGCCGCACCGCGTCAAGGAGGCCGTTGGCGATCTGCGCGCGGTGTTTGGCGGCGAGCGGGAAAGCTTTCTGGCCCGTGAGATCAGCAAAACTTTCGAGACATTTACCGCGGGTACCCTGGGTGAACTGGCGTCCAATATCGCCGGCGATGCCAATCAGCAACGGGGTGAGATGGTGATTATTGTGCGCGGTGCAAACGCCGTCGACACGGATGCCGGACAGGTCGAACAGATGCGGGTGTTGAGGCTGTTGATGGCGGAGTTGCCGTTAAAACAGGCGGCAAACCTGGCCGCCCGTATCACCGGGGCGGGGAAGAATGTGCTCTATCAACGGGCGCTGACGCTGCGCGATAACGCCGCGGAGAATCACGATCCACGTTAGGGTGTTGGCGGTCATCGCCGCGCGCACCGCGCGGCTGTATTGGGGTGTGTGTACGGCAGGGTTTTATTACGTGAGCGGTTGGATGGAGAAATATATTTCGTGAGTACCTTACTGGATCAATTGCTGGCGCTACTCGAACTGGAACGCATTGAAATCAATTTGTTTCGCGGTAGAAACTGGGACATCGGTTCGAAGAATGTATTTGGTGGGCAGGTGCTGGGCCAGGCGCTGGTAGCGGCGGGCAACACGGTGGAAGGGCGCAATGTGCATTCCCTGCACGGCTATTTTTTACGCCCTGGGGATAAGCAGGTGCCGATAGTCTATGAAGTGGATCGCATTCGTGACGGCGGCAGCTTTACCACTCGCCGCGTGGTGGCCATTCAGCATGGCAAAGCCATTTTTAGCATGTCCGCGTCGTTTCAAACGGCCGAGGAAGGTGTGCATCATCAAAGGGATATGCCGCCGGTTCCCGGCCCCGACCATCTGCCATCCGAGCGGGAGGCGCGCCTGGCCATCGCCCACCATTTGCCGGAAGACCAGCGGGAGTTTTTTATCAAGGAACGCCCCATTGAAATGCGTCCGGTGACCCCGGACGATTTATTATCCAACGAGAAAAAAGCGCCGCAACAAATGTTCTGGCTGCGGGCCAATGGCAAACTGGGCGACGATGTGCCGCTGCACCAGGCGCTGCTGGCTTATACGTCGGATTTTTATTTCATGGGTACCGCCATGCGCCCCCATGGGCTGACCTTTGCGACCCCGGGTATGCAGGCCGCGAGCCTCGACCACGCCATGTGGTTTCACGGGGAATTTCGTATGGACGACTGGCTGCTGTACGTGATGGACAGCCCGGCATCCTCCCACGGCAGGGGCTTAAATATCGGGCGTATTTATCGCGCCGACGGGGTGTTGGTGGCGAGCTGCGCCCAGGAAGGGTTGATGCGTCTGCACCGGGAGAAAAAATAACCCGATTTAATTTGCCAACCCGTTACGCCCATACCCGACAAAGACGCTGCGCCCTGTTTGCAGGCGCTAACAACTCGCGGTTATCGCTCTAGTAACCGCCAGACTGTGAAAAAATCTTTTGCGGATTTTTAATCATCATGGTGTCGATGTCAGTTTGACTAACACCCGCTGCCCGCAGGCCCGGAATTACATCCCGGGGAACGTGGGCATAGTTCCAGTGGGGAGCGAATTGCTCCACATATTTCTGGTCAAAAAAATCCTGGTGACTGCACGCGTCGTGGGACACGACCATTTGCCCGGCGTAGCCTTTGGCCACCAGTTTAGCGACCATCTGAATACGTTTTTCGGTAGGCTGAAACTGGTCGAGGCCGAAGCGATCCATACCGATAAAACTGCCCTGGTCGAGAATTTTCAGCAGATAATCGATGTCGTCCGAATCACCGCAGTGACCGATCACCACCCGCGATAAATCGACACCAAATTCTTTAAAGGCTCGTTGCTGGTCGAGCCCGGACTGGTTGGCGACTGACGTATGTGTGGAAATAGGTACGCCCGTCGTGCGATGGGCGATGGCGCTGGATTGCAGCAATTTTTTGTTGAATTCGTTGACCCCTGGCGCATCGGTGGCGCATTTAATGATGCCGGCGCGAATGCCGGTGCCAAGAATACCGTCGTTGATGTCCCGCAGCATATAGTTGGACAGTTCTTCCGCGGTCCAGCCGTGCATCCAGGGTTCCTCGGTCCAGTAAAAACCGGTGGCGGCAATCACGTTGACCCCGGAGGCTTCGGCAACGGCGCGGATGGTGTTGATGTCACGCCCCAGATTAATGGGGGTGAGATCGACGATGGATTTTACGCCCAGATCCCGGGCCTTGATCAACGCAGCGGTGGCCTTGGGGATTTCTTTTTCCTTCACGTAGTAGTCGTTGTAATTCTGGCGCATGGACCAGTTGGCCACCGTGATGTGTTCGTGCATCAGGCAAAAGCCCAGCTCTTGCGGATCCATCGGACCCAATACGGTTTGTACCTGTGTCATGGTGTGCTCCTTGGAAAGTATGGTTGTGATCGCGGGAAAAGGGTGCCTGCCGCTGCGGCGCAGCGTCAGTGCGACCCGCTCTGAAAGCGTTCGAGTACCTGTCTGGCCTCGGCCACGATATCGGCTATCACGTCGGCGGCGGGCTTGACGGACCCTATCAGCCCCGCCCCCTGGCCAGCGGGCAGGGAGCCGTTTTCCACGTCTCCCAGCAACCGTCCCCGATGGGCGGCGGCCGCGCCGACGTGTTGCAGTTGCAACGGGAAAGGCTCGATTTCCTGTTCCCTACCGCGCCACGAGCGGGTAAATTGATTGTCGATCAGGCGGCAGGGCTTGCCGCTGTGACAGCGGGTCACTACGGTCCCGTCGACACCGATGGCGACGATTTTTTGGCCGTAATGGGGGTGGGCGTGGGCTTCCGCCGTGGCGATAAAGCGGGTCCCCATCCATACTCCCTGGGCGCCGAAGGCGAGGGCCGCGACTAATCCGCGACCATCCACTAGCCCGCCACCGGCGACCACCGGCACCTGTACCGCATCGACTACCGCGGGCACCAGGGCGGCTGTGGCAATGTTCCCGACGTGGCCGCCACCTTCGCTCCCGGAGGCGATGATCGCATCAACGCCGGCCTCAGCGAGGGTCCTCGCTTGCGTGACGGTGCCCACTACGGACATGACGAACATCCCCCGTTGATGCGCTTCGTCCACGAAACCCGCGGGATTGCCCAGGCCGGAAATTAACACCGGAATTTTTTCGTCGAGGCAAACCCTGATCTGGGCCTGGACATTTTTGGCGTAGGCAATGGTTTCGGTGTCGGTAACTTTGGGTTTGCCAAACAGGATGTCGACGCCAAAGGGTCGCGCGGTGAACGTGCGCGCAATGCGGATTTCGCTGCGCAGTTCTTCCGCGGTCATATAGCCCGCGCCGATCACGCCAAGGCCACCCGCGCGGGACACCTCCCCCGCCAGTTTGCCGGTGGCGATCAGGCCCATTCCGGCCTGGATAATCGGATAGCGAATGCCCAGCAGTTTACACAGTGGTGTGGATAGCACGGGTGATGTTCCCTGTTACCTGAATCCTTGGTCGGTTGCCGGTTAAACGGGTATGCCCGTCATTTATAATCAGAGCGGTAAGATAAAAGATTCTGTGCGCCAACCCAAGTAAAAATTTACTCCGCGGCCGATATCGATGTCGTACCGGTAACAAATTTGGTAACCTGCCCGCGGGAGTCGGCCGGGCGATCGCTGTTCGCTGGCACCGGATACCGCGATAGCGGTAACCCGGGTCAGTGGGGGGAGGAAAGTCCGGGCTCCACAGGGCAGGGTGCCAGGTAACGCCTGGGAGGCGCGAGCCTACGGAAAGTGCCACAGAAAATATACCGCCGATGGCCGGGTAACCGGATCAGGTAAGGTTGAAATGGTGCGGTAAGAGCGCACCGCGCGGCTGGCAACAGACGCGGCAGGGTAAACCCCACCCGGAGCAAGACCAAATAGGAATCCATTGGCGCGGCCCGCGCTGGATTCGGGTAGGTTGCTTGAGGCTCGCGGTGACGCGAGTCCCAGAGGAATGATCGTCCTCGACAGAACCCGGCTTACAGG
>JBFJMM010000100.1:0-7960 GCA_041633885.1 Porticoccaceae bacterium | reverse complement strand
GGCATCGTTTTAGCGACGAGGGACTGTTGCGTCAGGCATTAACACATCGTAGCAGCGGCGCAAAACACAATGAACGCCTTGAGTTTCTGGGTGACGCGGTACTTGATCTGGTGATCAGCGAGTATTTGTATGCCCGATTTAAAACCGCAAACGAAGGTGATTTAAGTCGGTCGCGAGCACAGCTGGTCAGGCAGAATACCCTGGCCAGCATCGCGCGCAAGCTCACTCTTACACAATACCTGCGTCTCGGTCGTGGCGAAACCAAGACTGGTGGTGCCGATCGGGATTCAATGCTTGCCGATACCCTGGAAGCGATTATCGGCGCCATCTATCTCGATGCCGGGCTACCTGATACCCGCGCGTGCGTTATGCGCTGGTTTGCCGATAGCCTGACAGAAATTCAGGCGGAAAAAAAGGAATACAAAGACCCCAAAACGCGACTGCAGGAATTTGTGCAGGCCAGGGGGCAGGACTTGCCACAATACGAGATAGTTGACGTGAGCGGCGAACCTCATAAGCAAAGTTTTACAATCCGCTGTAGTGTTCCAGGCCTGCGTAGAACGGTTCAGGGCACTGCGTCGAGTCGTCGCAAGGCCGAGCAGCTCGCGGCGGCCCAGGCGCTGCAGCTACTGGGGGAACGGAATGACCAGTGAGAGCACGCATAGCGGGTTTGTTGCCATTGTCGGGCGCCCCAACGTGGGTAAATCAACCCTGCTCAACCACCTGCTTGGCGTTAAGCTGAGTATCACGTCCCGTAAACCGCAAACCACGCGCCATCAGGTACGTGGTGTTAAAACCGAGGGTTCCTGGCAGCTGGTGTTTGTCGACACGCCTGGTTTACACGGGGAGCAGAGTAAGGCCATCAACCGGTATATGAATCGCGCCGCCCAGAGCGCGATGCGCGACGTCGACGTTATTGTCTTTGTTGTGGATCGCCTCGTCTGGACCGCGGCGGATATCGCCGTCGCCAGGGCGGTGAGTGCGACCCATATTCCGGTGGTGGTGGCACTCAATAAAATCGATCGTCTGCAGGATCAGAGCGAGTTGTTGCCACACATCGACACCCTGAAACAGTTGTTGCCCACCGCAGAATTTGTTCCGTTGTCCGCCCTACAAAATACGAATCTGAAAAAACTTGAAATGGTTATTCGACAGCATATACCCGTCGGCGATTTTTTCTTTGCCGACGATCAGATCACGGATCGCAGTGAGCGGTTTCTCGCGGCGGAGATTGTGCGGGAAAAAATTACACGGCAATTGGGCGCGGAAGTGCCCTATCAGGTCACGGTGGAAATAGAAGAGTTTGAGCAGCGCGGGGCCATCAGGCATATCAGCGCGCTGATTCTGGTCGAGCGCGACGGGCAAAAGAAAATGCTGATCGGCGAACATGGTGCACGTATCAAATTGATTGGTCGCCAGGCGCGTCTCGATATGGAACGGCTGTTTGCCGGTAAAGTTATGTTGAATATGTGGGTTAAGGTGCGCAGCGGCTGGTCCGACGACGAACGGGCGCTGCGCAGTCTGGGGTACCGGGATTAACCCGGCCGAAGGACGAGGGATAACCCGGTGCCTATAGCGCAGAGAGATCAGGCAGTTATATTACATACCCGACCGTACCGGGAAAGTAGTCAGTTAGTGGATTTGTTTTGTCGCGCACACGGGCGCTTTCGGGTTGTCGCAAACGGCACCCGGGGTCCACGCAAAGGAAGCTCCAGAAAGCTGCAAACGTTCGTGCCGCTGGTCGCCCATTGGCGTGGGCGCAATGAGCTGAAAACGCTGATTGGCGCCGAGCCGAGCGGGACAGTACCCTGTTGGGATGGCAGGATGCTGTATATCGGCCTGTATCTCAACGAATTGATGGTACGCCTGTTGCCCGAACACGATCCCCACGCAGAGTTGTTTGACCATTATGTCGAGTTATTGCGCGCGCTGCCCGCCACAGCGGATGTGGAACCACTCTTGCGGCGCTTTGAATTAGTACTACTAGAACAACTTGGTTATGGCATTGACCTCGATATGGAGTCTATTTCAGGGGCCCCTGTGGAGGTGCAGAGCTGGTACCGGTTTGTGGCGGAAGAGGGCTTTGTACTGACCCACGATAGCGCTGGCGGGAACGCAGGAAATATTTTCAAAGGGGCTGATTTGCAGGCGATGGCTGTCGGTAACTATAACAGTGAGGAAGTGCGACGTACCGCCAAGCGCCTGTTGCGCCTTGCCCTCGATGCCCATCTTGGTGGGCGACCACTGCGCAGCCGGGAGTTTTTTCGCAACGTTGCCAATCAGGGCGGTGGCGCGCAATGATTCTCGGTGTGGGCACAGATCTGGTGCAACGCGTGCGCATCGAACAATCCCTGGCCCGTTGGGGTGACCGTTTCGCGCGGCGCATTTTGGCTCCGCCGGAACTGGCAATATTCAACACACACCGGCAACCAGCAGCCTATCTGGCCAAGCGCTTTGCCGGCAAGGAAGCGGCAAGCAAAGCGCTGGGTACGGGTATCGGGCAGATATCATGGCAGGAAATCAGTATTGTGAACGACGCCGCGGGCTCACCCGCGATGGAGCTCACCGGCGCGGCGCTGCGGTTGTTTGAAGCCCATGGCGCTCGCCACATACACGTGAGCCTGGCGGATGAAAAGGATTACGCGCTGGCCTTTGTGGTCGTGAGTCGTTAGGCCGCGACCTGACGATGGCCAATGGTCGGACGCCGGGAGGACGGCAGTAAGCCCCGGATAAGGTCGATATAGCTAACCAGTCTTAGCGGCCATCAAGGGCGTCGGCACAGGTCGTGTAGCTGGAGTAAAATAGCTTATCTGGATGGGACCGAGGCGATGTATACCTATGACTTTTGCGACAATTGAATCATGTATCGGCAATACGCCCCTGGTGCGCTTGCAGCGCCTCGCGGCGGGCGTCAACAATACCATTCTGGTCAAGCTGGAAGGTAATAACCCGGCGGGCTCGGTCAAGGATCGACCCGCGCTGAGCATGATTCAGCACGCCGAGGCCCGTGGTGACATTCGACCCGGTGACACACTGATCGAAGCGACCAGTGGCAACACGGGTATCGCGCTGGCCATGGTGGCGGCAATCAAGGGTTATCGTATGATTCTGGTGATGCCCGATAATATGACCGTCGAGCGCAAGGACGCCATGAGCGCCTATGGCGCGGAGCTGGTGCTGGTCAGTCAGCAGGCGAGCATGGAGGGCGCCCGGGATCTGGCGCTACAAATGGCGGCCGAGGGCAAAGGTAAAGTGCTGGATCAGTTCAACAACGACGACAATCCTCTCGCCCACGAAACGGGCACCGGGCCCGAAATCTGGCGTCAGACAGAGGGCAAAATCACCCATTTTGTGAGTTCCATGGGCACCACCGGCACGATCATGGGTGTGTCCCGCTATCTGAAAAAGATGAACCCCAATATTGCAATCATCGGTTTGCAGCCCCGTGAAGGGTCGAGCATCCCCGGTATCCGTCGCTGGCCACAGGAGTACCTGCCGGGGATTTTCGATGCGCAGTGTGTCGATCAAATTCTCGATATTGAACAGGTTGACGCGGAGCGCACCATGCGCGATCTGGCCCGCAAGGAAGGTATTTTTTGTGGCGTATCTTCCGGGGGAGCGGTAGCGGGTGCGTTACAGGTGGCCGCGCAAACTGAGAATGCGTTAATTGTAGCGATAGTCTGTGATCGCGGTGATCGCTATCTGTCCTCAGGCGTGTTCGGCTCCTGATCTTTGCGGGTCGGGCAAAAACTGTCCACTGGTAGTCCAACGCCATGGTTAAAGTTCGCGAAGTTCATTCCCTGAAAGAGGGCGCCACCATTGAGCTGCACGAATGGCTCGCTGTTATGTTGGGCAAGTACCAGTGGAGTCCCGCGGCGTTCGCAGCTATCAAGCTGGCCGGTGAACACAGCTGGGCTGCCGAGGAACGCGCCATAGCAGAGGACAATATCTGGGCGCCGGGGGCCAGTAGTTTTCGCACCGGCCTGGAAATGGCGGAAATCCTCGCCGATTTGCACATGGATCACGAAGGCCTGCAAGCGGCGATATTGTACCGTTCCGTGCGCGAGGGCAAGCTGCCGTTGGAGGTCGTGCGCCGCCGTTTTGATGATCGGGTGGCCGACTTGATCGCGAACGTGTTGCGCATGGCGGTGATCAGCACCCTGCGTAACGATTCCGAACGGGAGGTGTTTGGCCACGCCAGCGCATTGCAGGCTGGCAAAGTTCGGGAAATGCTGGTTTCCATTATCGACGATGTGCGGGTGGCGCTGATCAAGCTGGCGGAGCGCACCTGTGCAATTCGGGCGCTCAAATCGGCCGCGGAACACAAGCGTATTCGCGTCGCTCGGGAGATTTTTGATGTCTACGCACCGCTCGCCCATCGACTCGGCGTCGGGCATCTGAAATGGGAGTTGGAGGATTTGGCTTTTCGCTATCTGGAGCCGGACGAATACCAGCAGATAGCCAAATTACTCGCGGAAAAACGCCTCGATCGACAACACTATATCGACGAGGTGATAACGACCATTAAAAATGAGTTGAGTAAAATCGGCAAAGAAGGAACCGTCACTGGTCGCGCCAAACATATCTACAGCATCTGGCGCAAGATGCATCGCAATGACATTGGTTTTTCTCAGGTATACGACATCCGGGCGGTACGGGTGTTAGTACCTACCGTTGACGATTGCTACGGCGTGCTCGGTATCGTGCATAGCAGGTGGCGCAATATTCCGCGGGAGTTCGACGACTATATCGCATCGCCCAAGGAAAATGGCTACCGTTCGTTGCACACGGCTGTTATCGGCCCTGGACGCAAGGTGGTGGAAATACAGATACGTACCTTTGAAATGCATCAGGAAGCCGAGTTCGGCGTGTGTGCCCACTGGCAGTACAAAGGAACGGAAGCAAAAAATGCCGCTGACACAGGTTACGAAGACAAGATTGCATGGTTGCGACAGGTACTGGAGTGGCACGAAGAAATCGGAGATGAACACGTCAAGGAATTTTTACGCCTCGACACCTCCCCGGATCGCGTTTATGTGTTTACTCCGGAAGGCCATGTGATTGATTTGCCGTTCGGTGCAACACCTCTGGACTTTGCCTACAGCGTGCATACGCAGATTGGACATCGCTGTCGTGGGGCCAAGCTGAACGGCAAAATCGTACCCCTCAATACGGTTTTGAAGACCGGCGACCAGGTACAAATCATCACTGGCAAACAGGATAAACCAAGTCGCGACTGGTTGCTTAAAGCACTTGGCTACCTGCATACATCCCGTGCGCGGGCCAAAGTTCAGCAATGGTTTCGGGCGCAACACCGGGAGCAAAATGTAGCGGCGGGAAACCAGTTATTAAATGCGGAATTTCGTCAACTGGGTATTCATGCGCCCGATTTGCAGGGTCTGGCCAGGCGCTTTAACAAGCACAACGAAGAGGGCCTGTACGCCGCCATTGGCGCCGGTGACGTGGGGCTGGAGCAAGTCGTTCGCGCGGCCCAGACCGAGCTTGGCCTCGCATCAGCGCCGGTCAAACAGAATAGACGGAAGCGCACTGCGCGTTTTGGCAAATCGGATTTTTATATTTACGGTGTCGGCGATCTGCTGACCCGGTTGGCGGGCTGTTGTTCGCCGATCCCGGGGGACCCGGTCTGTGGTTATATAACCGCGGGACGGGGGGTTACCATCCATCGCGCCGACTGTGGCAACCTGTTGCGTTTACAGAGCACCGATCCGCAACGGATACTGCAGGTGAACTGGGGGGGTACACCACAACAAAGCTACGCGGTTAAAGTTGGCATTCATTCCTACGATCGCACGGGTCTGCTCAAGGATATCACCACTACCATTGATAAAGCCGGCCTGTTCATCGTGGCGCTGACCTCGGCGGAGCGCCGTGCGAGCGGTAACTTGACTGAGGTCACCGTTGAAGTAAACGGAATGGAAGAGCTTAGTGCATTGATGGCCAAATTGCGACAAATCCCCAACGTCATAGATGTTACCCGACTGCATGACTGATATTCAGGAGAATTCGCCTTGGCGCATCCCCAACAATATACTCTGGATGACCTACTCTATCTAATGGGTCGCTTGAGAGATCCACAGACCGGCTGTCCCTGGGATATCCAACAAACGTTCGCCACCATTGTGCCGTTTACCCTTGAAGAAACCTATGAAGTCATCGACGCCATTGAGCGGCAGGATTACGGACACTTAAGCGAAGAGCTGGGCGATTTACTCTTTCAGGTTGTGTTTTACAGCCAGTTGGCGGATGAACAGGGATTGTTTGCCAGTCGCGACGTGATCCACCAATTGGTTGCCAAGCTGGTGACGCGACACCCTCATGTGTTTCCAGAAGGCACTTTGGAAAGTAAGAGAGGCGCGGCCGAAACCCATTCTGATCAGGCGATCAAAGATACCTGGGAAAACCTCAAGCGAGAGCAGCGGAGCGGGCGTGGTGTGCACGGTCGACTGGGGGATGTACCGCACAGCCTGCCTGGCTTAATGCGGGCGGCGAAGCTGCAAAAAAGAGCGGCGAATCATGGATTCGACTGGCCAGACACCGCGGGGGTTGTGGAAAAGATAAAGGAGGAATTACTCGAGGTGGAAGGTGCTGTCGTGGGCGGCGATCAGGTTGAAGTCGCTGAAGAAATTGGCGATCTGCTGTTTTCCTGCGTCAATTTAGCTCGCCATCTAGGCGTCGATAGTGAAACTGCGCTGCGCGCCGCCAATCGAAAATTTGCAGCTCGTTTTGCAGCGATGGAAACGCGCGCCGAGGAGTCGGGGAAAAATTTCGATAACTTATCTCTGTCTGAAAAAGACCAGCTGTGGGAGTGGAGTAAACAGGCAACCGGCGAATAGTGACAAACGGCCATAGGTGGCCTGCGTACACCGGCGCCAAGCTGGGGCCCGGTCTTCTTCAGCTTGTGGTGATGCACCAATCCGTGTAAGGTCGGCGCCTTTTTGGGGCGCACATCGACGCTACCTGTGGAAGGAGAAAACTCTATGCGAATGATATTACTGGGGCCACCTGGCGCGGGCAAGGGAACGCAGGCACAGTTTATTTCCGAACACTTTGCAATTCCGCAAATCTCCACCGGCGATATGCTGCGGGCCGCCGTCGAAGCCGGGAGCGATTTAGGGCTACAGGTCAAGGATACCATGGCGTCCGGTGGGCTGGTGTCGGACCAGCTGATCATTGCTCTCGTCAAGGAACGTATTCAGCGCTCCGATTGTCGCAATGGGTTCCTGTTTGATGGTTTTCCACGCACGATTCCCCAGGCCCAGGCGTTGCTGGACGCCGGAGTGGCTATTGATCTTGTCGTGGAAATCAAAGTCGACGACGAACAAATTGTTGCGCGTTTGAGCGGTCGCCGGGTACACCCGGCTTCGGGCCGGGTTTATCACGTGCAACACAATCCACCGCGACAGGAAGGTGTTGACGACGACACTGGAGAGCCCCTCGTGCAAAGGGACGATGATAAGGAAGAAACTGTGCGTAATCGTTTGCGCGTCTATCACCAGCAAACGGAACCATTAGTGGCTTTCTATAGCAATTTGGCCGCTTCCCCATCCACCCAGGGATTGCGCTGTGCAGTGGTAGATGGCGTGGGTTCTTTGGCTGACGTGCAAAACAGGTTGTTGAAAATATTGAGTTGAGCAGTTGGCCAGCACCGTTGGGGTGCAGTTACGGCACCCGCGCTTGCAAAGTATGCTGGTCATTTTTCGCTAAAAAAAGGCTCCCGTAAGGAGCCTTTTTTTTGTCTGAAAACTACGTGTTTGAAGCGCAATTATAGTATGCAAATTGGTACACAGGATGGCGATTATTCAACCGTTGAATTAGTAAAAAGGACGATTTTGTCTGTTTGAATTTTTGTTCAGGGAAAAGTAATTATCTTAAAAAATCTGATCGAAAATTGGGAAAACGTGAAAATAGGAGTTTTTTTTCGTTTATTTTGCAAGAAAAT
>JBFJMM010000099.1:0-8022 GCA_041633885.1 Porticoccaceae bacterium | reverse complement strand
GTGGCGCGCACCGACCTGGCCCTGAGTATGCCCCGCGGCCTGGCCGCGCAGTCGGGCCTGGCCATACATCCGCTACCATTTGCTGTGGAGCCACTGTCCCTTAGCCTGTATTGGCATAAAAGCGCGGATAACGATCCCGCCAGCCGTTGGTTTCGCGGCATGTTCGTCGACGCCACCGATCCGGTCGCAACGCCGGTGGTAGAGAGTCGCCCGACAAAATGACCGCCGTAACGGCAAATCCGCTGGCAATCCTGGGTTCGCCAATTACAATAGGCAGAATAATACCAACAAGCAGCTAAGGGGAGTCGGCATGGGAACGCGGCGACAGCTCGTGGCAGGATTACTGCTGGGACTCTTGATCCGCGAGGGCTACGCGTCCGGATCGGCCCCGCCCAACGAGTTTCTTCACGAGGAGGATCTGTTTGGCGATATCCCTTTGGCAAGTATCGCCACACGCCTCGAACAAACGGTGGCCAAA
The DNA here is from genome assembly GCA_041633885.1 of Porticoccaceae bacterium. Classification (GTDB taxonomy): domain Bacteria; phylum Pseudomonadota; class Gammaproteobacteria; order Pseudomonadales; family Porticoccaceae; genus JBFJKD01. The sequence goes on along the minus strand of JBFJMM010000099.1, from coordinate 7,544 downwards.
ACGCCCGCCAGCGTTACCATCATTGACCATAATCTGATTCGCAACATCGGCGCACAGAATTTGGTGGATGTTTTTCGGCTGGTGCCCGGGTTTCAGTCCTATATGGTCAACGGTAACCGCTTCGGCGTGTCGGCCCATGGCATCGGCAAGGAATTCCCTAACCATCTGGAAGTAATGATCGATGGCCGTTCCGTGTACGAACCCCTGCTGTCCACCGTGAGCTGGGGCTCCCTGGGGCTCAATATCGAAGACATCGATCACATTGAAATCGTGCGCGGTTCCAGCGCCCCGACCCATGGCTCCAATGCGTTTCTCGGCGCCGTAAATATTGTTACCCGACAACCGGTGCAGGACACCGGTACCGCCGTACGTACCACGGTCGGTTCCCGCGACACGCAAAATATCAGCGTGCGCCACAATGATCGCTTCGGCAAATTGCATTATCGGCTAAGCCTGGGGTATCTGCACAACGATGGTTTCCCGGGCTTTTATGCACCTGGAGAAAACAGTGGCCCCCTCGAAGATGGCGCCGAAACCTATCAGTTTAATTTTCTCGGCAGTTACACCCCCTCCCTCAGCGATACCCTGGATATCAGCCTGGGCTATGCCCACGATCGCATGGGCTTCGGCGACGCCGATCACCCCGATCAGTTCATGCCCACCCGATTTGAAGCGCACCATCAGTCACTAAAATGGGTGCGCCTGCTGAACAATGGCAACCAGCTACAGATCCACGGTTACCACAATGCCCTCAAAGGCGGCGGTAGAAGCGAGTTGGGTCTGGGTTCGGATTTTTTCGGGGTAAGCCCGCAACTGTTTGAACTCATCCTCGGCGTCCCCGATCACCAGCTCTATTCTAATCTGGATATTGCCTCCGAGCGCTACGATCTGGAGCTACAACACCAGGTTAACCTGACCAATACCCTGCGCGGTATCTGGGGCCTGGGCGGTCGTTCGGAATATGCAGAAAGTGTGGCTTTGTTGAACCGCAGCGACAAAGTCTGGGAACAGGCCTTCCGCGCATTCGGGCACCTCGAATGGCAGCCGACGGCGCCGCTGTCCGTTAACCTGGGTATTATGCTAGAAAAAACCTTTATCGACACGCTGGCGTCTCCTCGCGTGGCAGTCAACTATCAACTCAACGACCGGCAGGCGTTGCGTGCGAGCTTCGGTCAGGGGCGTCGCGCGCCGTCCATCCTGGAAGCCCAGGAATACCAGGTATTCAAAATTGCCGGTCAGGTCATCGACCCTTCTCGCCAGGTCGCCAGCAACCTCGACGAAGAACGACTGACCAGCTATGAACTGGGCTATTTCGGCAGTTTTCTGGCGGACCGGTTGAGCGTTGACCTGCGCTTTTACCGCGAAGAAATTCGCGATGGCATGCTTGATATCCGCGCGCCCTGGGCCCCGGAACCACCACTCACCTCGCCGCCGTTGACCGACACAATTCTCGAACGGGATAACGCCGGCGACTGGACCACATCCGGGGGCGAACTCCAGCTTGTGTATCGCCCGGGGGCAAACACCCTGATACGCCTGCATTACGCCAACCAGGATCTGGATAGTCAGGTGGTCAGACGCTACCTGCCGACACTGGAAATCGGGGATATCGACAATCGCCAGGCGCGGCACTCCGGGGGTCTTGCGCTCACCCACCGCTTTAACGAAGCCTGGGATGCGGGGCTGTTTGCCTACTACCAAAGCGACGTCAGGTGGCACAACGGCAACGCGATCGAAGAGTTTGCCCGGGTAGACGCCCAGGCCAGCTATACTTTCGCGGTGGGACGCACGCGCGGCAACCTGCAGTTTATTGTGCAGAATCTGGGCGGGGACTACTCTGAGTACAACGACGAAAATATATTTGAGACCCGGGGTTACATAAAATTCGAATTACTGCTTCCGTAAGTGCGGCCTATTAGTGGTTGGCGGTTGTCGCGGTGGACAAGGGTAGACCGGCAGTGCTTGACGCCGCGATGACGCTGGTAAAAAACAGGGATGTAGGTGTGAAGGATTATGTTAAACATGGCAGGCGTGCCACCGGGATTCCCGTAATCGCAGTGGTGATGCTTGTGGGACTATGGTTTTCTGCAGCCGTACTGGTTGCCCCGCTGGCGTTGGCCCAGACACCTTCCGTTCACATTTTGCTGTCCAACGATGCCACCTACTACACGGAGGTCGAGCAGGCCGTGCGGGATGTTCTGTCCCAGGAACAACCGGAGCTCGTCATTACCACCCGTCTAGTTGATCAGGCGCCACCGTCCCCTCCGAGCAGGGGCGCCTATATTGTTGCCATCGGCACCCCAGCCACCGAATATGCCCTCACCCATTACCGGGACACTCCGCTACTGAGCCTGTTCGTACCTGAATCCGCCTGGAATCAATTGTCGATCGACCATCAACCGACCGCCCCCGTGGGGGTGGTGGTCATCGATCAACCGGTTCGCCGCAGCATTGCCCTTGGCGAACTTCTCGCGCCGTCGGCGAAAACCATCGCCACGGTGCTCGGCGAGACGTCCGGCAATCAACTGGAGGAGCTCGAACAGGAAACGGGAAGTCGGCAACTCAGGCTGCGCTACGCAGAATTAGATGAGGGCGACGACCCGCTTTCCACGTTGACACCGGTTGTCGAATCCGCGGATATATTTATTGCTATTCCCGACCATGCGGTGTTCAACCGGGCGACTGCCAAGTGGGTGCTGTATCTCGCCTATCGCCAGCAGATTCCGGTTATCGGTTTTTCCAGGTCCTATAGCGAAGCGGGAGCTCTGGCGTCGGTGTTTTCAACGCCGCAAAATATCGGCCAGCAGGGGGGCGAGCTGGTGTTGCGCCTGGTAAACGGCCAACACGCTGGCGTCTGGCAAACCCATTATCCGAGGTACTATACCCTGCATACAAACGAAGTGGTCGCCCGCGCCCTGGGCATTCATTTGCCCGACCAAGCCACCCTGTACAGGATGTACGCCGAAGCCCTCGCCCGCCGCCCGTGAACCGTTCAATCCTGGAGTTTTTCAAGCAAACCCTGCACGGGCGCCTGCTGCTGGCCACCGCCGTACCACCGTTGTTAATAACGGTGCTGCTCACCGCCAACTCCGTATGGGATCGGCACGCCAATATCCGCAGTCTGTTATACGGCACCGGCAACAGCACCGCCGCCTACCTGGCCAACACGGCGGATTTCGCCCTGTATTCGGGCAATAGGGCGCTACTTTCCTCCCTGGCGGCATCCACTGCGCAAATTCCCACCATCAAGGGCATCGCCTTCCTGGATACCGAGTACGGCGTTGTAACCGCGTCCAGACACTTTCCGCTGCAGGAAAGTTTGCTCTCTTTTTCGCCCACCTCTTTTCCTGTCGAAATAGCCGGGCATCTGTATTTTTTACAACCGGTGTTGCTCACAGACCTGCAGGTGGATGACTACAGCGCCCCGAGCGGTAATCCCGCGGACAGGGAACCGATTGGCTGGGTGATGGTCGCCCTGGACCTGAGCGGCAGCATCGCCGAGCGCCGCGAGGTGCTGGCCAGTAGTATTGCCATCGCCGCAGTAGTGATGTTGAGCGCCTTTGTTTTGACCTATGTACTCAGCCGCTCGGTGATCGCGCCTATCAGAAAACTCACTCAAACCGTCAGCCTGATGGAGCGGGGGGATTTAACCGCCCGGGCCGAGGCGACTACCCGGGACGAACTGGCCAGCCTGGCCCACGGCATAAACCATCTGGCCCGTTCCGTGGGCAGAAGTCAGCAGGAGCTCGAACACCGTATTTATCAGGCGACTATACGCTTGCAGGACGCCATGAAAGATCTGCAAGCAAAAAACCTGGCACTGGAAAATGCTACGCGGGAGGCGGAATCCGCCAATCGGGCCAAAAGCGATTTTCTCGCCAGAATGAGCCACGAATTGCGCACGCCTCTGACCTCCATTCAGGGCTTTGTGCGCCTGTTGGAAAAGTCCTCTCTGATGCCATCTGAAAAATATTATTGTTCGATCATCGATCAGGCCGCCACCCAGTTACTGCATCTTATCGATGATATTCTCGAATTCGCCCGTATCCAGGATGCCAGCGCGAAGGTGGAAAACGGGCCCTTCAATCTCGTCGACTGCGTCGAAAATCCGCTGCAACTCCTGGCGCCCACCGCCCATGACAAAGGGGTGGAGCTGATTCTGGATATTGCCCCCGACGTGCCGGCGCAATTCGTCGGCGACGGGGTACGGATTCGTCAGATACTGTCAAACCTGGTGGCCAATGCCATCAAGTTTACCGCCGATGGCTTTGTACACGTGGCAATTACCGTCGACACCTGGAGCGCGCAGGCCGCCACGGTGAAAATACAGGTTAAAGATACCGGAATCGGTATTTCTCAGGAAAAACAGCAACACATATTCGAGGCGTTTATTCAGGCGGATACGTCCATATCCCGCAGATTCGGTGGTACTGGTCTGGGTCTTGCCATTGTCAAAACCTATGTGGAATTGATGGGCGGCACCATCGGCCTGGACAGCACAGAGGAAATCGGCACGAAGATAACCGTTCTGCTACCCCTCGCCCGCCAACAACCGGACGAAGCTCCCTGGCTCAATCCCTGGGATATCGCCGTGTACGACCCGGACCATCTGTCGCGACTGGCCCTGCAGCATACGCTGCAACGCTTTGTGAATCGGGTCGCCATGTTCGGCGCCCTGGATGAGCTTGAAAAACACCTGGCCTCCAACCTATGTCAGGCGGTCGTGGTGGGCAACAACGTGGTGGCGTCCACCGAGTCCAGCCTGGATACCATCGCCACCGTCAGGGGGTTTACGCGAGCGCCGGTGGTGGCCATCTCGTCCCTCGCCAAACTGCATCAGATCATCGAACGGGAACAGGCGGTGAACGCTCTGCAACCGGTGACCTTTCTAAGCAAACCGGCCGGGGTAAATGAGCTATACAGCGCCCTGGTGCAGATGGTCAACGATGGTGATGTTAGCGATCCAAGCCCACTACCCGATGCCTATAAACCACTGGTCGGCGTGGACGTACTGGTGGCCGAGGACAACAATTTCAGTCGACTTTTATTGCAAACCTTACTGGAACGAGTCGGTTGCGACTGCCTGGCGGTGGCGGATGGGGAGGAAGCGATTCGCGCCACCAGCAACCGCGCATTTGACGCGCTGCTGATCGACGTACACATGCCCGGCATCGACGGTATTGAGGCTGTCAGGCGTATCAGAAAGCCCGGCAACCCCAACAGCCGCGTGCCAATCATTGCCCTCACCGCCGACATTTTGCAGCACGAGGAAGAACGCATGCGTGAGGCCGGTGCCAATGAGCTGTTATTAAAACCCATCGACGAAAACCGTTTGATTCAAACCTTAGTCAGCCTGGTTGGCAAACCCGCCCAACCGCTGCCGGATTTACGCGCGGTGGGCCAGGCCATTCCGAAGGCCCTGTTCGTAGCAGAAATTGACAATCTGGTGGCGGGGGCCCGAGAGGCTTTGCAGCGACAGGAGCCGGAAGCGTTGCGGGAAATCGTGCATCAACTCCTCGGCGTCTCCGGGGTGTTCAAGCTGCCCGTCCTGGAAGCGGCGGTGCGCGATCTGCACCACCACATTGCCAACCATCACCAGGGCCACATTCCGCCGGCACTGGCGGCCGTGGAAAACCTCGCCGGGGAGTTGCGACGGGAGCTGGACGGTACCCCTGAAAATTAGTCCGCCGGAAGATCGCCCCGCCCACGCCGTAACGTTACAGGACCCGTACCCGGATCACGCCCGGTACCTGCTGTATCGCGGCCACAATCTCCGCGCCGATACCTTCTTCCACATCGATGATATTGTAGGCAATATCGTCGCGGCTCTTGTTCACCAGGTCGAGGACGTTGTTGTTGCTCTCCGCCAGAATCGCCAGCACATTACCCAGCACCTTGGGCACATTGGCGTTGCTGACCGTCACGCGGTGCCCGCCGTTGCGCGCCATGGCGGTTGGTGGAAAGTTCACCGAATTTTTGATATTCCCATTTTCCAGAAAATCCATGAGCTGATCGGCGGCCATAATCGCGCAATTTTCCTCGGCCTCCCGGGTACTGGCGCCGATATGGGGCATCAGCAACACATTTTTTCTACCCAATAATGCGGGTTCGGGAAAATCACTGATATAGCCGCCGATGCGGTTTTTATCCAGCGCCGCCACCAGCGCCCCGACGTCAACCACCGCGTCCCGCGCGAAATTAAGCAGTTTGGCACCCGGTCGCATATGGTTAAGCGCCTCGGCGTTAATCATATGGTGGGTCGCCTCAATAGCCGGAACGTGCAGGGTCACAAAGTCGGCGCGGGCCAGCAGGCTCTGCAGGTTATCCATTTTTTCCACGCGACTGGAAAGGCGCCAGGCGGCCTCCACGGAAATGGCCGGATCGAACCCCACCACCCTCATGCCCAGCTCCAGGGCCATATTCGCCACAATGGCGCCGATCGCGCCGAGCCCCACAACACCCAGGGTTTTATCAAACAGTTCCGAACCGGCAAAGCGCTTTTTCTCTTTCTCCAGCAGCGCCGACATCTCCTGCGGGTTATCGAAGTGAGTCAGGGTCTGCACATAATTGATACCGCCGACAATGTCCCGGCAGCCGAGCAACAGAGCGACCGCCACCAGCTCCTTGACGGCGTTGGCGTTGGCCCCGGGGGTGTTAAATACTACCACCCCGGCCTGGGAACATCTGGCCAGGGGAATATTGTTGGTGCCCGCCCCGGCGCGACCCAGCGCCACCACGCTGGGGGCGAGGGGTTCATCGTGCATGTTCTGGCTGCGCAATAACACCGCATCGGGGTTGGCAAATTCGCTGGCAATTTCGTAGCGATCCCGGGGAAAGCGGTCGAGCCCGCGGCTGGAAATCTGATTGTAGGTACGCACTTTGAACATGGTGGTTTCCCAATAACGAGCGATAGAAAATAAGCAGCTATTTGACCTGCTGGTAGGCCCAGTCCAGCCACGGCATCAGTTTCTCCAGGTCGCCCTGTTCGACGCTGGCGCCGCACCAGATGCGCAACCCCGCCGGGGCATCCCGATAGGCGCCGATATCGTGGGCGACCCCTTCGCTGTCGAGTAATTTGGCCAGCTGTTTAACCCGCTCCTCGGGCAGTTCGAGAATCAGACACACGCTGGTGTTGGAGCGCTGGGCCTTATCCGCCGCCAGAAACCGAATCCAGTCGCGGCTCTCCACAAACCGTTCGAGCACCGCCAGATTGTTCTGGGATTTTTCGATGGTGGCGGCCACGCCCCCAAGAGACTTTACCCAACCCAGGGCATCCAGATAATCGGCGACACACAACATCGACGGCGTATTGATGGTTTCCCCGCGGAACACTCCGTCCAGCAACTTGCCATTTTTGGTCAGGCGAAAAATTTTGGGCAGCGGCCAGGGCGGCGTATAACTTTCCAGCCGTGCAACCGCCCTCGGGCTCAGTATCAACATGCCGTGGGCGCCTTCGCCACCGAGTACTTTTTGCCAGCTAAAGGTCACCACATCCAGTTTGTGCCAGGGCAACGCCATGGCAAACACCGCCGAGGTGGCATCGC
>JBFJMM010000098.1:0-8086 GCA_041633885.1 Porticoccaceae bacterium | reverse complement strand
AGCGCCTGTTCGAGTTTTTCACGGCTGATGGGCTTGCTCAGGAAACCGTCCATCCCGGCGTCTTTTCTTTGCTCAACCACCTCTATTTGTACATCGGCGGTGAGCGCGATAATTGGCAACCTTGCGGTTTCAGTTGCCTTTTGTTGCTGCTGGCGAATGGCTAATGTGGCGTCGATACCATCCATGATTGGCATATGAAAATCCATTAACACCAAATCATAGCGGCGTTGGGCAACCGCGTTTACCGCATTGAGTCCATTGGCGACAATGTCAACCCGACAGCCTGCGAGTTCCAGCATATCGCGGATCACCTCCTGATTGACGTCGTTGTCTTCCGCAACCAGGATGCGCGCTCCCGCCGCGATTTGCGGACGAACGTTACCCGCCTGGCCGCTGCTCGCTGCGCTTTGTCGTTTGCCACCGACAGCAGATACCACGCTGTCGTAGAGATCCGATTGCCGTACCGGTTTGTCCAGATAGCGAAAAATGCCAGCCATCTCGCCTGGCGCAGTGCTACCGGGTGCGCCACCGGAACTCAGCATAATTAGTTTGAGACTTTGAATTTGGTCGTCGGCGTGAATTGCTCGCGCCAACTCCAGCCCGTTCAATTCCGGCATTTCAAAATCCAGCAAGGCGATATCGTAGGGCGTGCCAAGTAGCGTATTGCTGCGCAGCATGGCGAGTCCTGCCGCCCCGTTTCCTACGGTGTCGGCGGTTACCTGCCAGGCGGACAACTGCGCCTTCAGGGCTTCCAGATTGGCTGGGTTGTCATCGACGATCAGTGCGCGAATGGGTTTGTTAAGTGCCAATTGACCGCCGTCCGGTTGTGGCGATTCCACACCGATCACTAGAGTGACGGTAAACCAGAAGGTCGAGCCGCTATTGGGAACGCTGGTAATCCCGATATTGCCCCGCATCAGTTCCACGAGTTGCTTGCAGATTGCGAGCCCCAGGCCAGTACCTCCGAACAACCGGGTGGTGGATCCGTCGGCCTGGGAGAATGGCGTAAATATTCGTTCCCTTTGCTGGTCGCTGACACCAACACCGGTGTCCCGTACTTCGATACGCAGTCCGATATGGGTGGCGCTCCGGTTGCTGTAAGAGACGCGAATGCCAACCGTGCCATGATGAGTAAATTTGATCGCATTGCCAATCAGATTAACCAGCGCCTGCCACCGCCAGACCGCCCTGGGTATCTGCACTGTGTTTGGTGACAATATTTATCACGCCGTTGACCGCATTGGTGCCCCACAATGTGGCGCCCGGACCACGGATTATTTCGATGCGCTCGATATCTTCCAGCAACGTATCCTGGACCTCCCAGTAAACCCCGGAAAATGCAGGGCTGTAGACTGACCGACCGTCGATCAACACCAATAATTTATTGGAAAATCGGCCGTTGAAGCCGCGACTGGTGACGGCCCACTTGTTGTTGTCGATACGGGCAACGTGCAGGCCGGGCGCCATGCGCAGTGCTTCGGGAATGCTGGTGACCCCTGATTGCTGAATATCACGCTCGCTAATGACGTAGATTGCGGCAGGGGAGGAAGACAGGGGCTGTATTTTTTTGATACAGAGGTGACCTCTATGTCGAGCAGGTCCTCAAGGTCCATATCGAGAATTTCATTACCGGTTTCGCCAACAGCGTCAGTCGCCGCACTTTGGTCACTTATTGGCAGTAAAACCATCAGTAAAAGTATCGGTGCAAAAAGGGCTGACAACCGTTTTGGGCGTTGCAGCAGCATGGATAATAATCCTCGGTGGTTAATGGTGCCCTTCAGTAGCTGAGTTGCACGGGTGCAGTTTGCTCCAGGCCCATCGCTGAGGACCCGCTGTCCTGCCTCTGCGGACCTTGCCGCGGGTGTCTGGAGCTGCCCTCCGAAGGACACCGCTGTTATCGACTGTATTCCTGGAGGCTTTAGTCAGTGAGCCGGTATTAGAAAGCGCGGGCAGGCAACTCGCCAGGCGATTGAGTCACGCAGCAGCGAGCTTGAGGGGGAAGTAATCTGGTTGACCAGTCTCCCACACCGGTGCGGTCATTCTCGTTCGGGAAACCACCAGATAAGTAGCACAACAAACCCTTAGGTAGCATAAATATCACCTAATATTCAGCAGGTTAGTTACCCCTGTGAGCTGTAGCGGGGAATGGCGGCTCAGTTAAATTTGGTTGATTTACATCATCTTTCGACGATTGACTGTTTACCCAAAAGTAGTAGCATAATACTCGCTGGTAGAAATTGTTGCGCTCCGATGAAATTTTATGCTTGAATCGGGATGCCAGTTCACCGCAATGGCGGATTTATCCGGTTACATCATCAGTTGGCGATCGTGGGCCTTTGGTGCTTGGTGCAGGTCGGCAAGCTGGGTTGAGGGTGGTTAGTCCCCCAGATCGTCTGCATGCCGTTGTCACTCTGGCGCACTCGTCTTTATTTACAAATTCACTTTAGCGTAGGGGAAAAACCATTGGCTACCTGGAAAGAAGAAACCCTCAGTGTCGCCGGAACGGAGCTGGTTATGATCCGTGGCGGCACGGGTAAACCCTTGTTGGTTCTGCACGATGAGTTGGGGTACACGGGCTGGATGAGCTGGAATGAGGAGTTGGCGAAACATCGCGAGTTGCTTATTCCACTGCAGCCGGGTTTTGGCAGAACGCCAAAGCTGGACTGGATCTGGCGACATCGCGACCTGGCCGCATTTTACGGCAATGTGGTGCGCGAACTAAAACTTGGCCAGGTGGATGTGCTGGGCTTTTCCGCGGGGGGGTATGTCGCGGCGGAGATGGCGGCGGCAAATCCAGAGATGCTGGCCAGTCTGATGCTGGTCGCACCCATGGGCATAAAGCCCGACGAAGGCGAAATAGCCGAGATGTTTGGGGTTACCATCGGCAGTTACCTGCGATCAACAGTTGCGGATTCCGCGTCGACGACGACGGAATTTTCCAAAATATATGGCGGCGAGATGACCCCCGAGCAATTCGAGATGTTCGAGGATGCGCGCGCGGAAAGTGCCCGCATCGGCTGGGAGCCCTACATGTTTAACCCCAGTTTGCCGGAGCTGCTGCGCGGTGCCCGCACGATTAACCTGCCGACACTTCTTGTGCGTGGCGACCAGGACAAGATTGTCCCCCAGGGCTGTATCATCAGTTACAAAAAGGCGTTGCCCCAGGCGCAGGTGGTGAGTATCAAAGGCGCGGGTCACCGACCGGAAATCGAAGACAGCGCGGCGTTTGTCAGTGCGGTTAAAAAATTTCTGGGTTAAAAGTTCACAGAGGATACGTTTTTTCAGAGGATAAGTTAATGCAAATTGCTCATTTTACCGAGCGCCCCGTGCGCTATATCGCCGAGGAGCCGATTCTGGAGAATCGCGCATTTTTTGGCGTTTCCAATAAATATTTTGATCGCGAAAAATCCGCTCACGATTATAACTTCTATCTCGATGAGGCCTGCTATTGCGAGGAGGTCGGTTTTGACGCGGTGGCGATCAACGAGCACCACGGCAACCCGTTTTGTTCTGGCAATGTGATGAATGTGGAAGCCGCCATCCTTGCGCGCATTACCTCGAAAGTAAAAATTGTATTGATCGGGAATCCGCTGCCGGTGATTAAGCACCCGCTACGCATGGCGGAGGAACTGGCGACCATCGATACGATTTCGCGCGGTCGTCTGGTTTCCGGTTGGGTGCGGGGCGCGGGCAGCGAACAATTTTTCAATAACGCCAACCCGGCCTATAACCGGGAAATGTTTAACGAAGCGCACCAGTTTATTCTCGACGCCTGGACCAGGGACGGGCCCTGGCGTTACGAGGGCAAACATTTCCATTATCGCCACGTGAATCCGTGGGTGCGACCCTATCAGAATCCCTATCCTCAGCAGTGGATTCCCGGCGTGCTGAGTCCGGAAACCGTACTATGGTGCGCGGAGAAACGCTATCCTTATCTTGGATTGGGCACCGCGCTTGGGCCGACCTGCGATCTGTGGGATATGTACGCGGACAAGGCTGCCGAGCTGGGTTATCAGGCGGGGCCGGAAAATTTTGGCTATCTGTTACCCGTGTTTGTGGCCGATACCGACGAGAAAGCGCAGGAACTGGGCAAAGGGTTTATCTACGGTGGTGGACAAAATTCTTTCTCCCGCCCAGAGCACACGTTGCCACCCGGGTACAATTCGAAGGCGGCAATTCGGATGCTGGCGCAACTGCCCGGAGGCAGTTGGCTGGGGGTGAGCAGGGACAAAATGATGGCGAGCAAGGACGACACCTGGAATGCCAGTGCCTTTGATGAATTGCGTGCCAAACTCGCCAAAGGTTACGAAAAGGTGCAGGAAACCATGCAGGTGGTGGTGGGTAGTCCGGAGACGGTCAGCAAAAAGATCAAGGATATTCTGTCGGTGATTCGTCCCGGTGTATTCACCTGTTTTGCCGTGCAAGGCAATGTCAGCGACCAGGATCGCATGCGCAGCGTCGAATTGCTGGGTAAGGAAGTGCTGCCGGAGCTGCGCCGTTTTGCCGGGGAAATAGACTTGCCGGGGCCGTTTGAGCGCAAGCCCGGTTCAGTCGAGTTGACTGCGGGCACTAAACGAGGGCCGGTTTGCGACCGTGCCGCGTTGGAAAAACTCGGGCTGCCCTGAAGCCTGTCGTCAGTGCAGCGCAGTGATGTAAAAAAGGATGCCTGCGGGCATCCTTTTTTTTTGTACCCGCTTCACGTCATCTGGAGCGAGCGGTTTTGCCCATGCCAGCCAGGTTGCGACCTGCGGCCGAGCCTGGCGCGTCCCTGCGCCCGGGTGGCCCGCTTGTCACCCGTTGTCGCCCGGGTCCGCGCAACGCTTACCGCAAGCGTTATTCCGCCAGTGTAAAGCCCGCGGTCATACCGCCATCCGCCACAAACTCCGAGCCGGTTGAGTAGGAGCTGTCGTCCGATGCCAGATAAGCGGCAAGATTGGCCATCTCTATGGGCTGGCCAATACGACCCAGGGGTACACCTTTGAAGGCCGCATTGCCATCTTTTACCGCAAGCCCCACGTCGTTCAGTATTTTGGTGGCCACGCCGCCGGGGTGGATGGAATTGACCCGGATATTGTACCGACCCAGTTCCAGTGCGGCAACCTTGGTCATGCCGCGTACCGCAAACTTGCTCGCCACGTAAGCGGCTGCACCGTACATACCGGTTAAGCCGTCGATCGAAGAAATGTTGATGATCGATCCGCCGCGCGCTTTTTTCATGGCCGGGACCACGTGGCGCATGCCCAGAAAAACGCCGAGCTGATTAACGTTGATGACCCGCATATAGTCTTCTGTGGGGGTGTCGGCAATCGGTTTGATCGGCGAGATAATGCCGGCGTTGTTGACTAGTACATTGAGTTTGCCAAATTTTTTCACGGTTTGTTTGACCACCTCGGCCCAGGCCGCCTCGTCGGTCACGTCGAGGGTCATATAAGCCGCCCCCTTGCCGATCTTTTCCGCCAGTTTCTTGCCCTCTTTATCGAGCACGTCACACAACATGACTTTGGCGCCACGGGCGGCGAACAGTTTGGCTTCCGCAGCCCCCTGGCCGCGGGCGGCGCCGGTGATTAAAGCGACTTTACCTTTAAGATCTGCCATGAGAAATATTCCTTACAGTTTGTGGTTGGACTAAACAAAGTTCCGCATACGCGGAGTGATAACGGACAATTTTCGAAACGCCATCGCGCGGTTAATACAAGCGCTCTGCCAGGCGGCCGTCACCTGGGCTGCCAGCTTCCTACGCTGATTGTTTTTAACCGGTCGCGCCGCTTCCGGACGGTTCGTCTTGTTATGCCCCTGGCCCGCGACTCGCCGCTGGGCCAATCATAACTCCATTTGTTACCGAATGGTAAATCATGTAAAACTGCAGGTAACTGCAACGCTTGATCACAGCCCTGGGGAAACGGTAATGGATATTGGCGTTTTAATGTTGTTTCAAAATCACTCCAACCAACCACTCGACGATTACCAGGTGTACAAGCGCGAGCTGGAAATCGCCGAATTGGCCGAGCCGCTGGGCTTTAATTCGGTGTGGGCCGTTGAACATCATTTTACCGACTATACCCTGTGTCCGAATCCCCTTGAAATGCTGTCTTATCTGGCGGGTAAGACCCGTACCATCAAACTGGGTACCGGCGCGATCATCATTCCCTGGCACAAGGATCCGCTGCGCATCGCCACCGACGTGGCCATGCTCGACAATCTGTCGGATCGTCGTGTGTTGCTGGGAATTGGACGGGGCATCGGCCGGGTGGAGTACGACGGTTTTGGCGTGGATATGAACGACTCCCGGGAACTCTTCGAAGAATCGTCGGCCATGGTTCTGGATATGCTGGAAACAGGACAGGCCAAAGCCCACACCGGCAAACATTTTACTCAGGTGGAGCGGCCGATTCGCCCCGCTCCGTTGGGTTCCTATCTGGATCGCACTTACGTCACCTGCCAGTCCCCGGAAACCGCGCGATTTATCGCCGACTGGGGGCTGGGTATGATGGTCTTTGCCATCTCCCCCTGGAAGTCCCGCGCCAAAGACTGTCATACCTATCGCGATGCTTTTCGCGAAAAACATCAGCGCGAAGCGCCGCCGGTGATCGCCAATGTGTTTGTGATGGTGGATGAAGATGGCGACCGGGCGCGGGAGCTGGCACATAAATATATGGCGGATTACTGGCTGTCCGCCCTCGCCCATTACGAGATGGACGGGACTCATTTCAAAGGCGTGAAAGGTTACGAATTTTACGAAAAATCGGCGGGCATGATGCGTGATCGCAGTCCCGAATCCATGGAAAGTCTGTACGTTAACAACCAGGTATTTGGCACGCCCCGTGACTGTATCGAACAAATGAACGAGATTCAGAGGCTGGCCGGCCCGGTGACGTTTAATGTGTCGTTTTCCTATGCAGGATTACCGTACGATATCGTAAAACGCCAGATGCGGTTATTTGCACAGCAGTGTCTGCCGCACCTGCAGGCGACCACCGTGGGGAAGTTGGTGGCGGGTGCATAATTCTCGCGATGCCCGAGGTGGTGGCGCGCAATCCGTGTGGGAAAACCGCGGAAGGGCACAGTGATTTGAGGCGTGCCCCGTTGTTCTTAAATACTACTGGCCACGCAGCGCTGATCGCGCACTGCAGATCGATAATCTACGGAGTATAAATATGGCACGTTTGAGTCAATTAAGTCGTTCGGTGGCGGGCAGCGTGGTGCATATCACCGGGGCCGCCAGCGGCATGGGGCGGGCAACCGCTTTGCTGTTCGCAGACGAGGGCGCCAGGGTGGCGTTGAGCGATCGCGACGGTGCGGGGGTCCAGGCGGTAGCGGATGAGATTACCGCCGCGGGCGGTGAGGCGCGGGCCTGGCCGCTGGATGTCAGTGACGGACAGCAAATCAAGGCGGTGACCCGCGCCATCGGCGAGCAATTTGGCGGGCTGGATATTCTGGTCAACAACGCGGGCATCAGCGTGCGGGTGGCCATTGACGACGAGAATTTTGAAAACCAGTGGGCCCTGGGTATGGACGTGTTACTGACCGCGCATATGCGCCTGGTGCGGGCATCCCTGCCCATGTTGCGGCGCGCCGCCCATCCCCGCATTATCAATATATCGTCCACGGAAGGGTTGGGGGCTACGCCAGGGGTGAGCACCTACACCGCCGCAAAACACGGCGTGATTGGACTCACGCGCGCGCTGGCGGTAGAACTGGGCAAAGAGGGCATTACCGTAAACTGTGTGTGTCCGGGGCCAATTAACACGGCGCTGACCGCGCGGATTCCGGAGCAGGACAAGGCCACGTTCGCGCGGCGACGGGCGGCATTGCGACGCTATGGAGAGCCGGAAGAAGTGGCCCACGCGACGTTGAATTTCGCCTTGCCGGCTGCGTCGTTTATGACGGGTACGGCCTTGCCGGTGGACGGTGGCGTAACTATTCGCAACGCATAACCGCAAATATTGCGATATGGGTGATTACTGACAACGAGGTGGGGGATGCCAGACTGGCAGATCGGCGACGTAAAAATCAGCAAGATAGTGGAGGAAGATGCGCCTGTTCCCGGTAAGTTTGTGCTGCCGGATGCCACCGCCGAGCGCCTGTT
>JBFJMM010000097.1:0-8143 GCA_041633885.1 Porticoccaceae bacterium | reverse complement strand
TGACCCCCGATGCGAGCAAGCGCGAAGTGCTTGGCCAGATGGATCATCTGCAGGTTGACACCATTCCGGTGGTGGATGCGCAGGGCTTTTTTATTGGCACGGTGGAGCGCTCGCGCCTGACCTCCAGCCTGATTCTGGAGGTTGCCGAGCGCATCGAGGGGCGTTAGATGGACGCGGTCCGGTGCATGGTAGAGACGGTTCAATAAACGAGGAGGAACAAACAGGATGCGCAATCTCATCGTTTGCTGCGATGGTACCTGGAACACCCCCGACCAGGAAGAAAACGGCATTCCGGCACCCACCAACGTGGTGCGCCTCTACCATGCGCTGGCCCGACCCGCCAACGGGGAAGGCGTTGCGCAACTGGCCTACTACCACCCAGGGGTCGGTACCGAGGGCAACTGGTGGCAGAAACTCGCGGGTGGTGCCACCGGTTCGGGTTTAAGCGACAACATTAAAAGCGCCTATCACTGGCTGGCGACCCACTATCAGAGCGGTGATCGCATCTATCTTTTCGGGTTCAGCCGCGGTGCCTATACGGTGCGTAGCCTGGCGGGAATGCTCGGTCAGGTCGGCTTGCTCGATGCCAGAGGTGTGGCTGACAACGATATATGGAAACGGGTGGAAACGGCGTTTACCAAAGGTTATGGCAAACGGCAGGACCGTTCCGCGTGGAGCAAGGACTGGCCATTTCACGCCGCCAACGCCAGTGTGGCAACTGATGTGCCCGTGCATTTTCTGGGTGTCTGGGACACGGTGGGAGCGCTGGGTATACCTAACGATATGGCGGTCCTCAATCTGCTCGACGACACCGACGATTACGCCTTCCACGACACCACCCTGGGATTTTCGGTGCACCATGCGCGCCAGGCGGTGGCCGCGGATGAAATGCGGGCCAGTTTTGCGCCCACGCTATGGGATAACCCGGATAGCCACCCGGATGTTAAACAGCTGTGGTTTCCCGGTGTGCACAGTGACGTGGGTGGCGGCTATGTGGAGAGTGGGCTTTCCGATGGCGCTTTAAAGTGGATGATGGATGAGGCGCACGGTCAGGGCCTGGGGTTTCACCCGGGCCTTTACGGCCAGGTGGTACCGGACTGCCGCGGTTTGTTGCACGATTCGCGCAATGGTTTGTTTAAGGTGATGCGCTCCGAGCCGCGCAGTGTGCCGCTGCTTAAATCCGGCTCCCACGGGGCGTCAGTACTGCACGCCTCGATTCTCGATCGCCAGAACAATCCGCCCATCACCCAGGGACTTTATCGCCCCACCATTGATCTCGCCCCGGGTGCGACGCAGCGTTGTACAGTGTTCGCCTCGCAACCCTGGAACGATACTGGCCTTTATCTCCACGGGGGGACGACTTATGTGTTTTCCGCCAGTGGGCAGTGGCTGGATCGCAACATCAAGTGCGGTCCGGCTGGCACGACGGACGGCAAGTTTCACGCGGGGGAAATTGTGCACCTGGCGGGTACGCTCTGGGGCAAGCTAGAGTCCGGCTTCAAAAAACTCAGTGGTAACGAGGAGGCCGATTTTCGCGGTTCGCGTCGCGAGGAAAAACTGCCCTGGTTCTGTCTGGTGGGTGTGATCGCCAACGGGGCGAACCCGAACGCGGACGGTACCCCGGCGAGTCATGAGCTGATTCCGATCAAGGACGGGTGCAGCTGGACCGCGAGCAAATCCGGTTATCTGTACTGTTTTGCCAACGACGCCTGGAATTTCTATGGCAATAATCGGGGCAGCGTTGAATTGACGGTGCACAGATCGGCGTGATCGCTAGTTCGTTTGGATGCATACCTGTCGCGGTGGCGGAGCCCCGTGGGGCTGGGTCTGCGTGCCCCACAGGCCGAATCCTTCGGTGTCTGGTAGACTGGGGGTGGTCGTCCTGGGCGGGCGATACTTGAGGCCCCGGGGCAACCACCCATTCAATGCACAGCGACCTGGCGCCAGCGGTTGGCCGCTCGCCAGTTGAGGGTTTTTACCATGGGACAATTATTCGATATTGACAAGCGCGCAACGCTCTTGCCTCGCGCGACGCACAGGCGCCGCAGCACGCAACACTGTTCACGGCGGCGTGGCCTGCTGCTGGTGCTCGCCGCGAGTGTGGCGGGATTCGCGGGTCCTGTGGCGGCAGAACAAAGTTTGTGGCAAAAGGGCAGCGAGCTCCTTGGTGCGTTTGCGAAGAATCCTGCGGCACCTGCGGCCACCGGCGACACTGGTGCGGAGGATGTCGGTAGCGCGTTCAAGGAAGCGTTACAGCTCGGTACGGACAGCGTGGTCGCCCAATTGGGTCAAAGTGGTGGCTTTAGCAATGACCCCGCCATCCATATCCCCCTGCCGGGCGAGCTGGACAAAGTCAAAAAGGTGTTGGCCACGGTGGGCATGTCCGGGCAAATGGACGAACTTGAAGCCAGGTTGAACGAGGCGGCGGAGGCGGCGACCCCCAGAGCCAGTGCGCTGTTCACACAAGCGATACAGGCCATGACGTTCGAGGACGTGATGGCTATTTACAACGGGCCGCAGGATTCGGCGACCCGTTATTTTCAGGGCAAGATGACCCCGCAGTTGATGGAAGAAATGCGACCAATAGTCGAGAATACCCTTGCTGACGTGGGTGCCGTGCAGACCCTGGATAACGCCATGGGTCAGTATCGCGCCCTGCCCTTCGTGCCCGACGTCAAAGCGGACCTAACTCAGCACGTACTGGATAACGGCCTGGCCGGAATTTTTCATTATCTCGCGCAGGAGGAAGCCGCCATTCGCAGCAACCCGGCAAAACAGACCACGGATTTATTGCGCCGGGTGTTTGGCGCGCAGTAGGTGTTTGGTGCCCACTAACTGAATCGGGCCCAGTTAGTGGGCGGTGTGCGTAATCTGGATGGTAACTATGAGCGACACACACTCAGCTTCCGCCGGCAAGCCGCGTATAAAAATCGTCTATTGCCCCCGCTGCAACTGGTTGCCGCGCAGCGCCTGGATGGCGCAGGAGCTGCTGCACACATTTGCCGACAGCGTCGCAGAAGTGGCGCTGGTTCCGGCTGAGCAGGGCGGGACCTTTGAAGTTTGGGTCAGCGAACATCTGTTATGGGAGCGTCGCCGCGATGGTGGCTTTCCCGATGTCAAAATTCTGAAACAGCGGGTCAGAGATCTGGTGGCGCCGGATCGTGAACTGGGACACCTCGATCGCTAATTTGCTCGGTAGTCTCCGGGTCAATTTTTTCGCATAATAGCTGCCAGGTTTGTCGGCGTGCTGTAACCCTCCGGCAGCGCAAACTAACCATAATCACCATAAACCAGGGTTGCGCTTAGTTCAGGCTGCACGGCGCCAGGTCGACCACTAAATAAGGGAAAATTCGATGTCACAGCGATTACTGCGACTCCATGAAGCAATGGTATTACGTCATCCCACGCTGGTTCTGACGTTGGTATTTGTTGCAGCCGTAGTGCTCGCATTTGGTTTGCCAAATTTCAAGCTGGATGCTTCAGCAGATTCGTTGACCCTTGAGCACGACACCGATCTCGACTACTTCCGCGAAGTGAACCAGCACTACGGTAGCGGCGATTTTCTGGTGGTGACCTTCACGCCCCGCGACATGGATCTGTTTTCCGACGCGGCGCTGGAAACTCTGAAATCTCTGGCCGATGATTTGTCCCGGGTGGACGGCGTGGTGGGCGTTAATTCCATTATCACTGTCCCTTTGTTGTACAGCCCGAAGGTGACCGTTGCGGAACTCAAGGACGAGCCGCGAACACTGCTGACCCCCGGCACGGATCGCCAGCTCGCCAAGCGGGAATTTCTGGAGAGTCCGATTTACCGCAACCTTATTCTGGGGCCGAATGGTCAGACCACGGCCGTACTGGCGACGATCGAGCTGGACCAACGCTATACAGAGCTGGTGCGGCAACGGGACGCGTTGCGTTTGCAAAGGGATACAACCGGCATTTCTCCGCAGGAACGGCGGGAGCTGGAGCGAGTTAGCCAAGAGTTTCTGGACTACCGCACCGCGCGCGCCGCTGTCGAACATCGACGGGTGCAGGAAGTGCGTTCGGTGTTGCACCGGTACCGGGACAAGGCCGAAATTTTTCTGGGCGGACCGAGCATGGTGACCGCCGATATGATCGATTTTATCAAGAGCGATCTCAGAATTTTCGGTATCGGTATCATTCTGTTTATTGTGGTGACGTTGGCAGTGATTTTTCGTCAGGCGCGCTGGGTGTTTCTGCCGCTGCTGGTGTGCGTGCTATCGGTGACCATGGTGTTGGGCTGGCTGAGCTGGATCGACTGGCGCCTTACCGTTATTTCGTCCAATTTTGTTGCGTTATTGCTGATTTCTACCCTCGCGCTCACCATCCACCTCATTGTGCGCTATCGGGAATTACTCCGCGATCGGCCCAATGACGAGTTGATCGATCTGGTGCGAGAAACCGTGTCGTCGATGGCGCGGCCCTGTTTGTATACAGTGCTTACCACCGTCGTGGCGTTTCTGTCGTTGGTGGTCAGCGATATTCGACCGGTAATCGATTTTGGCTGGATGATGACCATCGGCCTGGCGCTGGCGCTGGTGCTCGCCTTTCTGGTCATTCCCGCTGGCATGATGTTAACGGGCAAGGGTGCCAACAATGATGGCAACGATAAGTCCGCCCTGCTGACATTGCACTTCTCCCGCTTCACCGAACGCCATGGCAATATCCTGCTGGCGTTGGCGTTAACCATTGCACTGGCAGCGACCTACGGCGTAACACTGTTGAAAGTGGACAACCGCTTTATCGATTATTTTCGTGCCGACACCGAAATTCATCAGGGCCTGGCGGTGATCGATGCTAATCTCGGGGGTACTACCCCCCTCGATATTATTCTCCACGCGCCAGGCTTTGACGCGCCCGCGCTGGATGTGGCCGCCGACGCGGACGACCCTTATGGCGGTGGCGACGGGTTCGACGATAGCTACGGCGACGGGGACGATGCATTTGGTGATGCGTTTGGCGGTGACGACGTGGAGGATGCGCCGCAGAACAGCTATTGGTTCACCACCGCCGGGCTGGAAGATCTGGAAAAATTACACGCCTTTCTCGAATCCCTGCCGGAGATTGGCAAGGTCAACTCCCTGGTCACGGCGTTTCACGTGGCCAACGATTTGACCGGTCATCGCCTCAACGATTTTGAGCTGGCGGTTATGCGCCAGAATATGACGCCGGAGATTGATAACTTCCTGATTGCGCCCTACATTGACGATGCACAAAATCAAACCCGCGTCACCATGCGCACTGTGGAAACCCAGGGTGACCTGCGGCGCGCGGAACTTCTGGCCGAGATTGAGAGCTTTCTGGTTGAGGATTTGCAGCTGGCGCCGGATCAATACCGCCTGACCGGGTTGATGGTGTTGTATAACAATATGCTGCAAAGCCTGTTCTATTCCCAGATCGTCACCTTGGGCGCAGTGTTTTTCGGCATTATGCTGATGTTTCTGGTTCTGTTTCGATCGTTAAAGGTCGCCCTGATCGCCATTCTGCCAAATCTACTGGCAGCCTCCATCGTACTCGGCGGCATGGGTATTGTCGGCATTCCCCTGGATATGATGACCATTACCATTGCCGCGATTACGGTGGGTATCGGTGTCGATCACGCGATTCATTATCTGACCCGCTTCACCCGTGAATTTGTCGCGGACCAGGACTATGTGGCAGCGATGCACCGTTCCCACGCCACCATCGGCCGCGCACTTTTCTACACGGCAATTACCATCATCGTCGGATTTTCCATTTTGGCGTTGTCGAATTTTATTCCGTCGGTGTACTTTGGTTTGTTGACGGGTGTCGCGATGCTGGCCGCTTTACTGGGATCGTTGACATTACTACCGAAACTAATCTTGATCTTTAAACCCTTCGGGGCTGACCGATCAGGTGGCGTGTAAGCCTGGCGCTGGTCAGTGGGCGGCAAGAAAGCCCCTCGCTGCCGCCACTTCCGGCCGTGGGCTGTCGCTCTCGGCTGTTTGTGCCTGCAGCCGGGTGAAGTACTCGCGAGCCAGTTGAACATTTCCCGCAGCCGCAGCGGCCCGCGCGGCGCCGGCCAGCCCGTGGTAACGGTTGGGGTCTCGTCGCAGTGAGCGCACGTACTCGTCAAGCGCCGCAGCCGGTTGTTGCAGTTCCAGCAGCATGTCGCCCAGCAGTTCCCGCGAGGGCACCACATTACCCGGCGTGACGGGGTGTTTGTCGCTGGCGTCCTCAGCGGCGGCAGCTTCGCGCATCCGTTGCAGCGCCGTGTCCGGCTGTCCCTCGGCGAGGGCAATCCATGCGTCCACCGCCTGGATCTGAATAGCCGTTTGCGTTGGCCAGTAGCCGAGATTGGCGGCGCGCATCTGGTCGTTCAGGGCACGTAATCGCGCCACGCTAGCCCGCGCCACATCGATATTTCCGCCGCGTGCCGCGCCCAGGCCGCGGGCGAATACCAATATGGATTCGGCCTGGGGGAATTTTTCCCAGCCCATATCGGCAGGAGATAACGTCAGCTCGGCCGCCTGTTGCCAGTCCTTGCGCTCCAGGGCGAAGCGCGCCGGAATAGCGGCCAGCGCATAGGCGGCTGCAAAATTTTCCACCTGAATTTTCCTGATGGCCTGAGTTTCTTCCAGAATAGCCTGTGCGGCCCGGTCCTGGGCCTGTTGCAGATGCGCAAACAGCATGTAATCCATGGCGTGCAGGGCGTTATAGTCACCCAGGGTCAGCGTCGCGGCGTCGAGTTCTGCTCGCGCGGCGTTATAGGAGGCGCGATTGGTGGTGACCATATCCGGCCACAGCCCGACCCGGGAAAAAATATGGGAAGGCATATGCAACGCGTGGGGTACGGACGGCGCGATACCGGCGTACGTGCGGGCGGCGGGCAGCGCCCGGGTGGCGAGTTCGCTGTAGTCATTGGTGTGAATAACGTAGTGGGCTATGCCGGGGTGGTTGGGGTATTTGGCGAATAATGGCTCGAGAATGGCCATCGCCCGTGACTGTTTTGCAAAGGTTTTGTCTGCGGGGTCGATATCGAAAATAATGGCCAACGCCAGCAGGATTTTTGCCTCGTCGTCCTGTGGGTAGCGCGCGGCAAGGTTTGTCATGGCGCCCATGTAGTCGTCAACACGTTGCGCGAAGGAGGCGGTTTGCCAGTTGCGAAAGAACACCCCTTGCGCGGCGATGTAGTCCCTTTCGCGGGCGCTTTTCGCGCCGGTTTTCCGTGCCAGCTGCCCGTGTACAGCACCGAGTTTTGCGGCACCGGGATTGGACGACCAGGTAAAGGGGTTGCCCATCGACGCGAAGGCTCGACCCCAGTGGGCCATACCACATTCGGGATCAAGTTCCAGTACCGTCGCGAAAGACGCCTGTGCGGGGCTGTACCAGAACGAGTGCAGCAGCGCCATGGCGCGATTGAATTCTGTCTGTGCGGCAGGTTTGCAGGTCACTGGAAAGTTTACATCCCCGAGGGTTTCCACGGGCGGGGCGGCGGTAGCGTCGTGGTCGTGTGCCTGAACAGCGCTTGTGCAGAAGCTAAACAACAGCACCGCGAGCCATTTTTGTGGGGTGGTGATGGTCATGGGGTTTCTCCGTACCAGTATTCGATGAGCAGGCGAGCGTAGTGTCCAGCTGTGCCGTCATTTAGTGCAGCAGCGGTGTTCAGCATAGTGCCAACCTGTATAGTACCAATCAGCATAGTACCAACAATGAGTCTATGCGGTTTAGTTGGCATTAATCAGCAGGAATCAGAAGCCCCCTCGGTTCCGGCACTCGATATTCGCACTGGGGAACGGTGGTAGCGATATGCCAATAGCTCCAGGTTACGCAGCGCCACTTAATGGCGCCAGTGGAGGGGCGATATTCGGGTATGAGCTGGATGGTACCCCCGGTGACCCCGGACAGTTGGTCATAGGTCAGGATGATGGTCCCGTTGGTGGAGACCCTGAGGCTGGTTAGCGACTGTCCGTTGAACTGCTCCGGTTCGGCCAGCTCCAGGTCGCGATTGGATGCGGGCCACGCGCCGGCAGAAAAAAAATATTCCGCGACGGCCGTTTTGATAGCTGCGCCGGCCTGTAATCCCTCCACCAAATAGGCGGCGTGCATATAGCGCTGTTTTTCCCGTTCCGCGTCCCGATGCTGTCGGTCGACCTCATCT
>JBFJMM010000096.1:0-8236 GCA_041633885.1 Porticoccaceae bacterium | reverse complement strand
CCGAGGCCGAGGTTGTCGTCCTCAATGGTGATGCCGCCGTTAGCGGTGTCCGAGGAAAAGGTTTTATGGTCCATTTCCACCGTCATAATGTCCTTGTACTTGGTCACCGACCAATAGGGTCCAAACAGGCTGTCCTTGCAGTAATGCACCGGATCTTCGTTGCGCAGCCGCTCGAAATATGGCCACATGGTGTTGTCCCGAAACAGTTCCGGCTGCGCCACGTTAATGTCTTCCAGAGGTAGGGCGTTGACCTGTGCCTGTACGGCCTCGCTCACGGCTGAATCGATAACGTTGGATCGTGATTCGTTCATTTAAACAAGCCCCTGTAAGATATATCTGTTGTTTTATGACAGTACAAACGGTGCTCCGCAGGCCCGGGATATACCCTCTGGTCACCGCCTTTACTGACCGTTCACTCTAGATTTGCGGCGCGCTTCATTGATAGGGCCAAAGATGACAAGGTTATAGCCGAAACTGACAATCCTGGGTGGGCCATGGGGCAGACTGCCAAATAGAACAGCGGCCATAGGGGTGATGATAAAAGTCTCAGTTTTTATAACGATTGCGTCAGCTATCCAGATGTTCGAGCAGTCGGCTGACGGCACGCAGCGCAGGTTGCGGCCATTGCCGCCGGTCTGTTAGGTTAGATTCACAAACGTTTGGTCAGGTATGCGGAGGTAAGCATGAGCGACAAGGCGGTGGAAGCGAGCGAGCGGGGCTGGATTGCAGACCACCGGCGGCGTTATCTCGAGAGCGATGGGGCGGATGGCCATCTCTGGGATTCCACGCCGGTGGGTGGTCCGGGGTTGATACCGGCGCTGCTGTTAACTACCGTGGGGCGTAAATCCGGGCAGCGCAGAATTATGCCGCTGATCTATGGTGAAGACGGGGGTGACTACGTGGTGATTGCCTCCCGGGGTGGGTATCCCACGCATCCAGCCTGGTACCTCAACCTGCTGGCTAACCCGGAGGTAGAAGTGCAGGTGGGCGCGGATCGCTTTCGCGCACGGGCGCGTACCGCACAGGGCGCAGAGCGCACCCGATTATGGGCGCAGCAACGGACGTTGTTTCCACCCTATGACGATTATCAGGCGAAAACGCAACGTCAGATCCCGGTGGTGGTGCTGGAACGGGTCGCCACCTGACCGATAAGCGCAGGCGCGCCCGCCTCCTCTTTGAGGTTTCCGGGTGCATTCGATCGGCAACACGGCATAGAGGTCGCCAATGAGTACTTTCATTCTGGTACACGGCGCCTGGCACGGCGGCTGGTGCTGGCACAAGATCGTCCCCTTGCTGGAACGGGCCGGACACCGAGTGCTGGCACCCGATCTGGCGGGTCTCGGCGTGGACAGAACCCCGGTGCAGGGCGTCGTCCTCGAGCAGTGGGTGGAGGATATCGGCGCGCTGCTCGCACAACAGGTCGAGCCGGTGGTTCTGATCGGTCACAGTCGGGGCGGCATTGTCATCAGTCAGATAGCCGAACGTTGGCCGGAACGAATTCAAAAGCTGGTGTTTCTGTGTGCCTTTTTGCCGCGCAACGGGGAGTCATTACTGCAACTGCTGACGGAGGACGGTACCTCGGGCACCCTTAGCACGCGGGTGCCGTCAGCGGATGGTACGTATCTGACCATTAAACCGGACGCCCTGGCCAATCTGTTTTACAACTGCTGCTCGCCGCAGGATGTGGCTCTCGCCCGTGCCTTGCTGGTTGCGGAGCCCAGTGCTCCGCTGGGGACCCCCGTGGCGCTGAGCGCTGACCGCTACGGGCAGGTGCCGCGGGTCTATATCGAATGCCTGCAGGACCACGCTATTCCGGTGGCGTTCCAGCGCAAGATGCAGGCTGCATCGCCCTGTCAGGCGGTGTGGACCCTGGATACGGATCACTCGCCATTTTTATCGCAGCCCCAGGAACTGGCGGCGCTGCTGCTGAATATCGCGGGGTCGGATGCATGAATGACAACGGCTCCAGAGTCCACATGGGTAGGGAACACAGGGATTGATAACGATGGCCAGAAAAATTTTTTTGCAAGTAGCGATAATACTATGCGTTGTTACTGCTCTTGCCGTCCGGGCTGAAACAGAGTTGCCCGCGATAGTCGACATCAAGCGCATGTCCATGGACACGGCGCTGCGCATGGCGAGTGCTGCGGTTGCAAGCTGTCGCGCCCAGGGGGTGCAGGTTGGGGTGACGGTGGTCGATCGGGGCGGTCATCCGCAGGTGGTATTGCGAGATGTGCTGGCGATGGATTTGACCCTGGCGATGAGTCGCAAAAAGGCTTACACGGCGATGTCGTTTAATACGCCCACCTCCCGCCTTGGCGCGCGCGCCGAGTCGCCCCTGGCCAATCACGACGGGCTGATGTTTTCCGGCGGCGGGGTACCGGTAACCGCGGCCGGTTCCATTCTCGGTGGCATTGGGGTCAGCGGCGCCCCTTCCGGTGAAGTGGATGAAATCTGTGCCCAGGCGGGCATTGATGCCGTTGCCGAGGAGCTGGAATGGGGGGGCATGTGAGTGGCAGTTGCCACTGGTACATTGGTGACAACTAAAAAATTCGTTAACAAACCAGGAAAAAAGCCATGAAATTAACTTCGCCAAGAATCGCACCGTTGCGTGAATCCGAGTGGAGTGACGCGCAGCGCAAGTTACTGGAGCCGGTGAAAAAAGAGGGACAGTTTTACAATGTGCTCGGCACCCTGAGTCGGCATATCGACGCAGCCGAAAAGTTCTGGGTGTGGGCTAATCATGTGATGGGCAAGACGTCCACCATCGGTGCGCGGGAACGGGAGTTGCTGATTCTGCGGGTCGGGTGGCTGTGCGACGCCGAGTACGAGTGGGGTCAGCACGTGATATTCGGGCGCAAGGAGGGTTTAAGCGAGGCAGAGATCGCGCGTATCAAGCTGGGACCGGACGCCCCGGGCTGGGATAGTTTCGATGCGGCCCTGTTGCGTGCGGCGGATGAGCTCCACCATGATGCCTTTATCGGCGATGCCACCTGGGCGGCCCTGCGCAGTCGCTACAGCGACGTGCAGATGATGGATGTGGTATTTGCCGTGGGGCAGTATCACCTGGTGTCGATGGCGCTCAATAGTTTTGGCGTGCAGCTCGACGCCGGCGTTACCGGGTTTGACTGACCAGCACAGGGTGCCGGTCAGGCGTAATTATCGGTGACAAATTTTTGCCAGGCGCGCCAGCGATCCGGGTGGTATTTGTACTTGGGGTGATCGAAGGCTGCGACGTAAAAGACCTTGCCCCCGCTGGCTCCCGCGACGGAGCCGATAAAGGTCATTTCCTTTTCGTACTCAGGTTTGTGCGCGGCTGGCACCTGCCTGGCGGCGTCACTGGACCACAACCCGGCGGCGCGCATCTGGTCGATGATGGCCTGTGCATCGCTGTCGCTAAGACCCCAGCCGGTGCACAGGTAAAGGCTGGCATTGGCGGGATCGCCGCCGTCGAAATACAGATGAAAATTTTTGATTAACGCACTGCCCGATATCGCCATGGTAAAGCCTCCTTGTTCTCCGTCGTAAGCCCGATGCACTGCGGGCCCGCTTGCGCGGGGATTGCAATCAGGTCGTGGATTAACTTGCCGGGGCTATATGTTTTGCGTGTAGCCCTCGGCGCCAATGGCCCGGCTACTGTTCAGCTCGCTGATTTCCTCCTGACTGAATCCCCATTCGGCCAGTGCCTCGTCGGTATGGGCCCCAAACGCCGGGGGCGGGAACTGAATGGCGCCTGGAGTGCCCTGAAACACGGGTGCCGGACTGGGTTGCCGCACATTATTGATAACCTGAAACCCGTTGCGGTCCACGTTGTGGGGGTAGCTCATGGCCTCTGTGAAGTTTAGCACCGGTGACACGCAGGCGTCGGTATTTTCAAAGATGGCGCTCCACTGATCGCGGGTCTTGCCCGCAAAAGCTGCGCCGATCTGGCGTTGCATCTCGGGCCACAGGCTTTGGTCGCGATGATTGTCCCATTGGTTCCCATCGATGCTGAGCAGGGTCATGGCGAGATCAAAAAACTTGCGCTCGATGGCGCCGATGGCCATATACCGTCCATCGGATGTTTGGTAGGTCCCGTAAAATGGCGCCCCCCCGTCCAGCATATTGGATTCCCGCTCCAGCACGTAGGCGTCTTCCTGCAGCAGCCCGAACATACCGGCTGCCAGATAGGCGGAGCCGTCGCACATCGCTGCGTCCACCACCTGGCCGGCGCCGGTGTTGCGCGCGCTGATAATGGCCGCCAGGGTCCCGAACGCGGAAAACATGGCGCCGGCGCCCATGTCGGCAACCAGATTCAGGGGCGGCAGTGGGCGGCCGCCTTTGGGGCCGATGGCGGCGAGTACGCCCGTGATAGAAAGGTAATTGATATCGTGTCCGGCGGATTGCGCGAGTCGGCCGGTCTGGCCCCAGCCGGTGGTGCGGGTCAATACCAGTTTGGGATTGCGGGCCAGCAGAACGTCCGGGCCGAGGCCCAGTTTTTCCAGGGTTCCGGGGCGGAACGGATCGAGGACGGCGTCGGCATTTTCCACCAGCTTCAACAGGACATTTTTCGCCGCCGGATGCTTGAGGTCGACGGCGACGGATTTGCGGCCGCGGCGCTGGATATCGTAATGCTGACCTCTGGGAACCCCCAGACCCGACGGCGTGGGACGATCGACCCGCAACACCGTCGCACCCGCATCCGACAGCAGCATACTGCACAGGGGTCCCGGGCCAATCCCGCCAAATTCAATAATTTTGGTGCCGGATAGCGGGCCACTGGCCTGAAACGGAGGATGGGTGCTCATGGGTAATTCCTCAAAACCTGGATCGCAATTGGCCCGCGGTATTAGCGCGGACATCCTGTGACAAACATGATGTATCCGCTCAAGCCTGTGACGGGCCGTTGCGCAGGGCCAGAATCTCTTGCCACTCCCCGGGGCTGACCGGCTGGACGGACAGGCGACTTTGGTTAACCAGCGTCATGTTGGCCAGGGCCGTCTGTTTTTTTATGTGCTGCAAGGTAATCAGGCACGGGAATTTTTCGACCGCACAAATATCCACGCAAAACCAGCGCGGGTTTTTGCGGCTCGCTTTGGCGTCGAAATAAGGGCTGCCTACGTCAAACTGGGCCGGGTCCGGGTAGCCAGCCCTGACTACCCGAGCGATTCCGCTTATTCCTGGGGGGTTGCAGCTCGAGTGATACACCAGCACCTGATCGCCGACCTGCACCTCGTCGCGCAGTAAATTGCGCGCCTGGTAATTGCGAATCCCGTCCCAGCGCGCACTCCCCCGGGGCGCCGCCACCAGGTCGTCGATGCTGTACTCGCCGGGTTCGGTCTTGAATAACCAGTGGCGCATAGGATGCTGTTTAACCGGTGCATGGGCCGGTCGCACGCCATGGGGCGCGACCGGCAAAAACCCTCAGTGGTGATGCCCGCCGGGGCCGTGTACATGGCCATGTTGCAGCTCTTCTGCGGTGGCGTCGCGCACTGACTCCACCGACACATCGAAGTTCAGGGTCTCGCCAGCCAGGGGATGATTGCCATCGACAGTAACCTGTTCGTCATCCATCTCCGTGACCACCACGGTCAGCGGGCCGCGCTCGGTCTGGGCACTAAAGCGCGTGCCAATTTCGATAACCGCGTCCTCGGCAAATGCGTCCCGGGGCACTTTCTGAACCATCTCTTCGATGACCTCGCCGTAACCGTCCTGGGGTTCGATACGGGCGGTAATCCTGTCGCCGGCCTTTTTGTCGGTTAGCGCCTGCTCCAGTCCCGGGATAATGTTGCCCGCCCCGTAGAGAAAAGTCAGCGGTTGCTGGTCAGCGGACGAATCCAGCACGGTGCCTTTATCATCAGTTAATGTGTAGTGTATAGCGACCACTGCGTTGGACTTAATAAGCATAGTGGCAATCTCCCGATTTTGATAAGGCCAGCCATTATGGGTGATGCTAAGCGGGGTCTCAAGGCGGGCTAGCGGATAATCTTGATCCATTGCCCGGCATTGGGCTCGCCCACCGGGTAGGCGTCGTTAATCAGGCGCAGATCATCTTCGCCGTTTTTACCGAGATTAAGACGGCGCGCGAGTTCGGCGTAGGTGGCTCCGGGAAGTGCTTTGACGTAGTGAATCCTGCGCCCCTCCTGCGCGGCCAGGGCGCGGCGGGACAGGGGGCGAAACGAGTGCACGATGCCCATATAAATCTCATCGTCGGCCTCGCTGAGTGGCGCTCCGCCGGCGCGGGCCACACCGCTGAAAACAAATGCGCCGCGTCCGTAGTACAGCACCGCGAGACGCCGTTGCGGCGCATTATTGTGCGCCGCTACCAGACCGCGATGACCGGGCATACGCGCCTGCACAAACGGCTCTGATTTTTTGAGCAGGGGAATGCCGAGGGTATTTTTGATAAATTGCTGCGGGCTCTGGGTGGTGCGAGGTTTGATTTGCAGCGTCAGGGTCAGTGCCCTGTCCGCCGACTGACCGCGAATTTCGTTGCCGTCCTCCACAAATTGCCAACCGGCCGGGTAGTCGAACTGAAAGCCATGGCGGCGGTGATAAAAGCGATTTTCCACCGCCGCGGCCGGTTCCATATTCTGTCCCCAGACCAGCCCTTCGCTGGCGATACGAAATTCGCTGATATTGCTTTTGCCACCTGCGGACGCGGAATTTTTATCCGCATTATTAATGATTTCCAGCAGGCGTTTGTCGTTGCGCGGGTGGGTGGCAAATAGCCCATGGTAGGTGGTCGGTTTGGCGCCGGCGTCCCGGGCACGTTTTTTTGCCACGCGCTCGTGATCCTTCAGCAGGGCAATCACTTCGATCATCGCCTCGGTGTCATAACCGGCGCGGGCCATGAATTGAGCGCCCAGACCGTCGGCTTCCAGTTCCATGTCGCGGCCATAACCGCGCACCGTCGCCGCGCCCCACAGGGCCGAGGCTTCGCCCACCTCGTAACTCTGGGTAAGAATGGCAAGCAGTCCCGCCACCACATTGCTGCCGGTCTGCGCTCGTTTCTGGCGCGCCGCATGACGGGCGGTGACGTGGGCGATTTCGTGGGCGAGTACGGCGGCCAGCTGGGCCTCGGAGTTCATGTAGGTCAACAGGCCGCGGTGAATATAAATGTAACCCCCGGGGGTGGCGAACGCGTTAATGTCCGGGTTGTCGATCACCGTGAAGGTGTAGGTCAGGTCCGGGCGGTCGGAATGCTGCGCCACCCGCTGACCGACATCGTTTACATAGGCGGTCAGTTTTTGATCGCCGTAAACGGGCATTTCGGCCAAAATTTTGTCGTACATCTCCTTGCCGATTCTGGCTTCCTTTTTTTCCGATAACGGCAGCGCGCCCTGGCTGTCGGTAATCCAGGTACAGCACAGCAATGCTACAAGGGAAAGTATTTTTTGCATGGCATCAGCGCGTGCGGGCCGTAGTTTCATCGGTGAAAAACGAGCGCAACTGGCGGCCGATACCGTCGCAGGCCTCGCTCTTCACCTGGGCAATGATCGGGATTGGCGCCCCCAGGGCAAACAGGTAGGAGGTACCTTTGGCGTCGACCTTGACCCGCCCGTTTTCACTGAAGGTGTTAAGGTCCCAGATAATGGCTTCGTAGTTGGCATTTTTATCCCAGGTGGCGTAACCGAAACAACCACCGCCGCCGGGTCCGACGCCGCAGGCCAGGGAGCCTTCCTTGTCCGTGGTCTCGGTACTGCCATCCACCCAGATCATGTAGCGAATTCCCTGGGAGCGAACACGTTCTGCCAGCAGGGGTTCGTTCATCATGGCCCGCAATCGGCTCAATGTCAGTGGCGCCGTGCGCGGCTCGAACCAGGGATACAGGGAATCGATAAATGTTTGCTCCCGGACCACCGCCACTGCCGCGGCGCTGCCGAGCTTGTCGCCGATGCAATCAATAAAATCCGGCTCCGTCTCATACTTACCCTCGTGACGACGACCGAGTACCACCACTCGCTCCGCGTCATGCAAAGTGAGTCGGGTGTTGTTTTCCCGGTATTCGTCGACGGTGGTGCTGGTACAGGCGCCGAGGGAAATCGCGAGGGCTATACCCACCACTGCATTCGCCTGTTTCATGGTGCGCGCTCCAGCGGGGAGGCCGTGCGCTCGGGCCTGGCGGCCAGCCAGTCCCTGATTTCGGGCACCCGTGCGAAGCCGGTCACCAGATTGGCACCGGC
Organism: Porticoccaceae bacterium; assembly: GCA_041633885.1. GTDB lineage: Bacteria > Pseudomonadota > Gammaproteobacteria > Pseudomonadales > Porticoccaceae > JBFJKD01. The sequence goes on along the minus strand of JBFJMM010000096.1, from coordinate 71 downwards.
GTCTCGCAGCGCGACGATGGCTGCCTGGTTGAGGGCCTCGGCGTCGGATTTGAGAAAACGGGTGGGAGTCT
>JBFJMM010000095.1:0-8241 GCA_041633885.1 Porticoccaceae bacterium | reverse complement strand
GGTCAACACGCCCTGTGGTTTGCGCCGCGTCTGCCCCATCTGCACTGGCAAACCAGCGACCTGGCGGAAAATCACCCCGGCATCAACGCCTGGATTGACGAGCAGCCGGCTAGCAACCTGGCGCGACCGATTGCACTGGATGTAACGAGTGGTGCCTGGCCGGTAGCCATGGACGGCGTATTCAGCGCCAACACCTGCCACATCATGCCCTGGCCAACCGTGGTCAAAATGTTCGACGGTTTCGGCCGACACCTGGCGCGGCACGGCATCGTAGCGATTTACGGGCCGTTTAATTATCGCGGCGAGTTTACGTCGGCCAGCAATGCGCAGTTTGACCAGTGGCTCAGGCAGCGGGCACCCCACCAGGGTATCCGCGATATCGCGGCCATACAGCGTCTCGCGGGGCGAGCGGGTCTGGAATTGCTGGAAGATAATCCCATGCCGGCCAATAATCGCCTGCTGGTGTGGCGCAAATCCGCCGAGTATCAGCCTAGCGTTTGATCGGGGTTATTTTTGCGCCCTCGAGGGTCAGGTTAAACATTAGCCCTTCGTTGGAAAAAATAAACCCCACAATGGGTTGTTTCGCGGTTTCCGTATCAATTTTGTCCCCCGCGCCCAGGGTTGCGATGGCCACACTGCCATCGACGCCCGCCTGCCAGCCCTTGCTGTTGCGAAAGGTGGCGAGGGCCGCGTCGGTCATAAACAGGATAATCTGCGACTTGCGCTGCGCGCCGACCTGTAACCCGAAGGAACCGGCGGCGATACTGTAATAGCCCTGGGTGTAGCCGTTAATCAGCAACGCACCCTCGCCGTATTCCCCGCCGATCACAAAACCGGCCTTGTAAACCTTGGGAAACACCAGGATGCCTTTGGCGCTGGCCGCGAGTTTGGCGCCGGCCGGCGTGTGCGCGCGAAACTTGACCATGGCTTCCTGGACGTAAGCGTCTATTTCATCGCTGGCCGACATGGCGGGTGGTACGCATAAAAACATCAATACGACAATCAAAGCCTGGGTACGCATCATGCATCCTCCAAGGTTAGTGATGGGTAACTACGGGCAGTCTAACAGAGTTTTTCAGGCGCCCGCGTCCGCCTTACGATAGGGCAGGGCGGTGCGGGCGTGGGCGATATAGGCGCTCATGTCGGCTTGCTCGCGCTGCAAAAAGCGTGCGATGGCCGCGCGAAATTCCGGGTGGCGAATCCAGTGCAGGGACAGGGTTTCCACCGGTTCGAAGCCACGCAGAATTTTATGTTCTCCCTGAGCGCCCGCGTCAAATTTTTGCAACCCCTGGCGAATCGCATACTCGATGCCCTGGTAGTAACAAAGCTCGAAATGCAGACAGTCGAATTCACGGATGCAACCCCAATAGCGACCGTACAGTGTGCCGTCCCCACTGAAAAACAGTGCGCAGGCCACCGGGCTGTCTGCCTCGTAAGCCACTGCCATGGCCACCTGGGGTGCGAGGGTGGCGCCGAGACGGGCAAAAAATTCCCGCGTCAGGTAGCCTCCATTGCCGCTACGTTTCAGGTAGGTACGCTGGTACAGGGCAAAGAAAAAATCCCACAAGTCGGAGGAGATTTGTGCGCCGGGCAGCATCTCAATACGCAGCTTCTGGTCCACCACCCGTTGTCGCTCGCGGCGCACAGTCTTGCGTTTACGGGCGACAAAGTGCGAGAGGAAGTCGTCGAAGCTGGTGTAGTTGCGATTCAACCAGTGGTACTGCACGCCACTGCGTTGCAACAGGTCTGGGCGGGCAAATGCGGAGGCGGTAGTCCGGTCGGGAAACAACAGATGCCAGCTGCTGGCGTCGGTTTCCTCCCCCAGCACGGTGGCGCGCTGCGCGAGCTGTCCCGCTACGGATTCGAGTGAGAGGTTGCCCGTCAGTCGCACCCTGGGGCCGGTGGCCGGGGAAAACGGCACCGCCGTGACCAGCTTCGGATAGTAATTGAGGCCGTGGCGGTGGTAGGCGTCCGCCCAGCTCCAGTCGAAAACATACTCACCCCAGGAGTGGGTTTTCAAATACAGCGGCATAAACGCCGCGCCGTCCTCCGAGTCGATGGTGATGTGGCAGGGCTCCCAGCCGGTGCCGGGCCCGACGCTGCCACTGTCTTCGAGAGCCGTCAAAAAGGCGGGCTCCAGGAAAGGATAATTATTCACAGTGAGGACATTAACAGGTGGTTACGCAGATGCAAATCGGCACACAAACCGGCTGCCCTTACCGAGGGTGCTGTGAATATCCAGGCTCGCTGAGTGGCGCAGCAAAACATGTTTAACGATGGCAAGACCGAGGCCGGTACCTCCCGACTGGGTGGCGCGACTGCTATCGGCGCGGTAGAAGCGTTCGGTCAGGCGGGGTAAATGTTTGGCGTCGATGCCAATGCCGTTGTCGCGCACTACCAACTGTACGCCAGTCTCGTCCCGACTGCCCTCAATGGTAATCAGGCAACCCCCGGGGTTGTGTTTCACCCCGTTGTAAATCAGGTTGGCGAACGCGCTGTGCAGTTCCTCGGCGTTGCCGTACACCTGCAGGTCCGGTGGACAATGCAGTTCGATCTTGTGCTTACCGTCACTGAGGGAGAGGGCGTTGGCAATAATCGGTTGCAACAGGTCGCTCAGCGGGAGCGGTACACGGATTGGCATGGCGGACGCCGACTCCAGTCGCGACAGTAGCAACAGGTCTTCCGCGAGCAGGGTCATGCGATTGTTTTGCTCTGCCATCTGCGCCAGCGGCGTTTGCCAGCGGGGGGGAACGTCTGCGTCGCCGCGCAGGGTTTCGATATATCCGGTCAGCACGGTTAGCGGTGTGCGCAGTTCGTGGGAAATATTGGCGACGAAATCCTTGCGCATCTGTTCGAGGTTGCGCAAGCGAGTGATGTCCTGCACCACCAGGGCCAATTCGTTATCGCCAAATATATTTGCGGATAACAGCAAAATACGTTGACTGTCGTTGGGGGCGGGTAGCGTCAGGGGCGTATCAAACGCGCCAGATTGAATAAAGGTGACAAATTTTGGGGTGCGGATCAAATTGGCGATCGGCAGGTTGCGGTCCTCCGCACGCAGCCCGAGCAAGCGCGTTGCCGCCGGGTTCCACCAATCGAGACAGCGTTCCGCGTCGAGAATGATCAGACCCTCGTCCAGTGCGGTAGTGAGTTGGCGAATCCGCTGGGCGAGGGCTCGGAAACTGTGCTGGTGGCGTTCATTGCGTTGTTGCAGACGATACAGTTGATCGGAAATATCGCCCCATACGCCGGTCGCTTCGGGGGGCAACCCCTGGGCACCATGATCCAGCCAGAGGTAGAGGCGATGAATTCGACTCAGGGTCCACAACATGTAGAGGCCGCCGCCCGCAATCAGCGTGGCGAGCAGGTAACCGTTCAACCACCCGGCCAGTACCAGAAATACCGCGAGCGCGGCGATGCGCTGGAGTTCGGTGCGTAGCCCTTGATGCAATGCTAACCCTCGACCAGTTGCTCGGAAAAACGGTAACCCGCCCCGCGGACAGTTTGAACGAGTTGGTCGTGACCGGCAATCGCCAGGGCTTTGCGCAGGCGCCGGATATGCACATCCACGGTGCGCTCGTCCATGTACACATTGCTCCCCCAGACGTGATCGAGAATCTGGGCGCGGGAGTAGACCCGGTTCTGGTGGTTGAGAAAAAATCCCAGCAGGCGAAATTCCGTGGGGCCCATGGCGACAGTCTGTTGATCGATCGTCACGTGATGGGCGACCGGGTCGTAGCAGAGCCCGCGAACCTGGACAGGTTGTTCCGGGTCACCGGTCGCGCGGCGGCGCAGCACCGAGCGCAGGCGGGCGATCAGCTCACGGGGGGAAAAGGGTTTGGTGACATAGTCGTCCGCGCCCGCTTCCAGACCCTGGACAAGGTTATCCTCCTGTGCCTTTGCGGTCAGCATGATCACCGGGGTGTTGGCGGTCAGCTCATCGCGCCGCAGGCGCCGCAGCAGTTCCAGGCCGCTGGTGTGGGGCATCATCCAGTCCAGTAACACCAGATCGGGTCGATGGTCGATAATGATGCTGTGGCCGTCCCGGGCGTTCTCGGCCTGCAGGGCACTGAAGCCCGCCGTTTCCAAGGCCACCTTTACCATATCTCGAATCGCCGGCTCGTCGTCGATGATCAGAATCGTTGCTTCGGCCATCACAAAGCTCCAGAAGGAATTATGGCTATTAAATGACAGGGGTATGACGGCAGTATGACAAATCGGTGGCCGCCCGGCCTGCGCTTATTCCGGCCAATGATAATCGAGCAAAATGGCCGTAAAAATCGCCATCCCCACAATATTGTTGTGCAAGAATGCGCGAAAACAGGCGCCAGGTTCCCGGTGGCGAGCAATGGCCAGTTGGTACAAAAAAAGCCCGGCAGCGATCGCCAGCCCGGCAAAATACCAGGAGCCGCGGGCGAAATTCTGGCCGCTAATCACCAGCGCCAACAGGGTCAGGCCCTGCAGCAGGGCAATCATGATCAGATCCTGTTCGGCAAATAAAATGGCGGTGGATTTAACCCCGATTTTGAGATCGTCGCTGCGGTCAACCATGGCATAAAACGTGTCAAACGCGATTGTCCACAAAACCACTCCCGCGTACAGGGGCCAGACTTCCCGGGGCACACTCCCGGTTTGCGCGGCGAAGGCCATGGGTATGCTCCAGGCCCAGGCCGCACCCAGCACCAGCTGCGGAAGGTGGGTGTGACGCTTGGCGAAGGGATACAGGGTGGCAATGGCCACCGCGCCGAAGGAAAGGATTATGGTAAGCCTGTTGGTTAATAACACCAGCGAGAACGCCGCCAGGCAGAGTATGGCGAACAGGGTGAGTGCTTCGCCAGGTTGAATCCGCCCGTTTGCCAGCGGCCGCTCGCGGGTGCGCGTCACATGCAAATCGATGTTGCGATCCGCGTAGTCGTTAATGACACAACCCGCGGCGCGCATCAGGGTTACCCCAAGGACGAAAATAATGAGAATCGGAATATCCGGTAAGCCACCGGCAGCGAACCACAGCGCCCACAAAGTGGGCCACAGTAACAGCAGGGTGCCGATCGGCCGGTCTACCCGCATCAGGTGTAAAAAGTCAGCGGTTCTGCGCGAAACGCGAAGCATGCCAGGCGCTCAGATATCGTCGAGGGGCCTATTGTAGGGGGTAAAGGTCGGCAAGAAAAATTCACTGATCAGCAGGGGTTTGTGGTCCACATAAAATACCGAACGCCGCCCCCACAGCGCAGTGTGCAATTCCCTGAATTCTTTGGGCAGGGTCGCACTAGCGGGGAGCAGGCGGGCCATTTGCATTTCGCCCCGCCGCAAGCCCGGGTCTCGAAACAGGTAATCCCCGAGGGGTCGGGCGTCAAACTTGCGCAACATCCGCAGTCGCCCGGTAAGGCTGGATAGGGGTAACACGCTGCGGGCAAAAACCCAGGGTTGCTCGCAGCCGTAGAGAATCACCTCGCGAATCACCGCCACATGGCCGCGGGGCATATTAAGCAGGCGCATTTCGGAAAACAGCGGTCGCGCAATCCGCTGGTGCAGGACGCGCACGCGAAAGGATCCGCTGCTGGCAGTGATCAACCGTTGGGTTAATGAGCCCCGGTCCAGCAACCAGGGGCGCAGCCTCGCGGGGAGCGTCGCGGGGCCGTGGGCGCGGGCGCTGCGCCAGATGGGCTGGGGAGGTAAAGGCTGGTGCAAATCTGGGGGCATCAGTGCAAGTTCTGTTTCAATTTCAACCGGGCGGCGTGCCATTATAGTCGCACCCGTGGTGACAACATTAATTTAATCGCGGCACGACAGCCCGCTTCACCAGGAGTAGGACAGGCTCAACGAGCCGTATTGGTGGTGGTGGGGTTGTTGGCGAAATTCCCGGGTGCGCACCACATAGGCGTAGGACACTTTCCAGCGGCCGGTAAGAAAGCTGACGCCGGTCGAGATATCTGCGACCACGGGTTCCTTGTCGACACTGTGGCTGTCGCGAAAGGTATTGCCGTCGAGGAAGATGTCACGCACTACCAGCCGCGTGTCGAGCGCCACAAACCCGTGCAAACCGAAGATCGGAAAATTACCCCGGCGTCGACGGGGGTCGCCCCGCCCGGGGGCGCTGTTGTCGCCCCCAGGGCGCACTGCCGAGGTCCCGAAATCGTCGGGCAGGTAGCCGATGCGGTACTCTCCACCAAAGTTAATATAGGTGGCAACGTTGCCCAGACTGACGCCACCGTGAGCAATAAAATCCTGCTCCACGGTGCTCAGAGACCCGCTTGCGAACAGGCCGTCGGGGAATAATACGTCCTTAAAGAGCCGTCGTTTGTGCTCGTATACCAGCTGCAATCCGGGCTCATTTTTAAGCTGGTTGTCCCAGCCCTGGAATTTATCAAAGGCCCGTATTTTATGAATAAAATCCTGGGTCTGCTCGCCCTGTGCTTCCGGGCCGACCATACCCAGATTGACTTCGACGGTATCCAGCTGGCTGTCGCTACGGGTATGGTAGGCAAAACCCACATACAGGTAGCCGGCGTAGGGACGCTCGTCCACCAGCAACTCTTGCGCGTCGATCGTGGACGGGGTGTACATCAGTTGTCCCGCGCTAATCACCAGATTGCGAGCCAGCCCTTTACTGCTGTCGTGAAAAAAATGCAGTTTGTCGTTTACCTCCCGAATCCAGCCGGGCAGGCGCGGGTCGGTCTCGTAGGCGGTGATGTCGGGCGACACCCAGGACAGGCGAATGCCATTGGTATAGTTCTGATCGGTCTCGCTAAACAGGTCGTTTTCAAAATAAATGTTTATCGTCCATAGCTCTTTCCCCGCGTCGGCCGGATGGGCCCCAAGCACAAGTAGCAGCAGAAGTGATAAGCGGTTCATGGTGTGTCCAGGGCAAAGGCGTTAAGGTATGACGCGGCTTTTGCAGTAAGCGAAAAGGGCCGCGCAGGCGCGTTGCATTGCAACAAAAAATTCAACACTATGCCAGTAGTGGCGTGCCTGCCAGGGGCAGTAAATGACAATAATACGTAAGGAGAACGCGAATGATAATCAGCAACCTGGAAACATTGCCCGGCAAAACCATTGTGCGCCATCTGGGTATGGTGCAGGGGAATACGGTACGTGCCAAGCATGTCGGCAGGGATTTGATGGCCGGCATAAAAAATGTGTTTGGCGGTGAGTTGCACGGCTACACCGAATTATTGACTGAATCCCGGGAGGAGGCTACCGACCGGATGGTGGAGCAGGCCGCGGCTATGGGTGCTAACGCCGTTCTCAATGTGCGTTTTTCGACATCTTCGGTGGCCGCTGGCGCCGCCGAATTGTTTGTGTATGGCACCGCCGTAGTGGTCGAGTAAGCCCGCATGGAACTGATAATTTTTGTAGTGCTGTTGACCCTCGGTTACGCCGTGGGGCGCTGGCAGGAAGCGCGGCATTTCGTCGCGATCCAGCGTCGGGAAAAAGAACTGGCTGGGGTGCTGGCATTTAGTACACGGCATCCGCCGCGGGAATTACCGTCCGTGGAAACTCGCCTGGTATGCGGCAGCACGGTGATATCGGTGGATTATTTTAAACAGTTCTCTGCGGCGTTGCGGGGGCTGTTGGGCGGGCGCATCAACGCCTATGAATCGCTGCTGGAGCGCGCCCGTCGCGAGGCCCTGTTGCGTATGAAAAACGATGCCGCGGCGCACGGCGCGAGTGCGGTATTCAATGTCAAGCTGGAAACGGCGTCGATTACCAAGGGGGCGCGCAATCAGATCGGCTGTGTCGAAGTGCTGGCCTATGGCACGGCGCTCATTGCGACCAAAAGCGACTGATGGACTATCAAAATCGCCAGCCACCAGAAGGCGTCAATGTCAGCGCGGCACATCCGCTGGTGGACCTGTTGTGGATGCTGACCGCCGTCGCCGTCGTCATCGTAGTATTAGTAGTTGCTTTGTCTTCACTGGCGCAAAAATTCCTGCCGCTGGTGCCGTTTTCGGTAGAGCGAGCCATTGCTGAACGGGTTGCAACCCCGCTTTGGGAGAGTCAGGCGGTGGCGCCTAGACACTCGCGGGTCGAGATGTATTTACAGGCCCTTGCCGAGCGACTGGTCGCCGCGCAGCCGCTGCCAGAGGGTATGGCCATTGAGGTGCATTATGCCGACGACGACAGGGTTAACGCGTTTGCTACGCTCGGCGGCCATATTGTCATTTGTCGTGGTTTGCTGGAAAAGCTCCCGGATGAAAATGCCCTGGCCATGGTGATGGGACACGAAATTGGTCATGTGCG
>JBFJMM010000094.1:0-8288 GCA_041633885.1 Porticoccaceae bacterium | reverse complement strand
TAACCGCGTCCTGCAGGGCGTGCAGTTCAGTCACATCGGTGATCAATATCAGCCGCTCATGGCCGTCGGATAAAGCGCGTTGGGTGAGGGACAAACGGCGTCCGTCCCGCAACATTAATTCCTGTCCGCGGCGAGTGCTAACCTGAGTGATCCGCTCGAGAATATCCTGCCATTGACAGTTCACCGGATCGGTGCCCAGTAAACTCGATGCCTCCCGGTTTGCCTCGCGCACCTGGTCCGCTGTATCCAGCACCACTACCGCGCCGGGCAACGCGTCCATTAACAACGCCAGACGATTGGCAAGCTGTTCCTTTTCCGCCAGTTCCTGCAGCCGTTGCGAACGCGCCTCATTCAGTTCCGCCGTAAGCGCTGCCACGCGGCTTTGCAAAATTCGATAGCTCGCATCAAGCTCGGACGACACCTGGTTAAACGTGACGAAAGCCTGTTCCAGCTGTTGCGCGGTTAATGGCGTTGATGGCAGTGACATTGCGTCTGTGCTCTCTCCGTTGTGTCCCAAAAAATTTCGGGTCATTGGAGATAGAGCAAAAACTATGCCTGTAGTTGAAAATAAAAGTAATTCAGCAGGTTAACGGAGGCACGCCGGGGTTTGTCAAAAATTCGACGCGGAATCCAGGCGGGTAATGTCAAATTTACGTATTTTTTCTACCAGGGTGGTGCGCTGCAATTTAAGGAGCTTGGCTGCCCGCGCGACAACCCAGTCAGATTCGTCCAGGGCTTGCTGAATCAATCCAACTTCCAGTTCCTGAAGGTACTCCTTGAGATCGATGCCACCCTCCGGGAAATCCGCGTTTTCACTACCCGCACCGGCATTGCGCCGCGACAGCAGGGGCGCGGACCCTGCGTATGCTGCGCCCACGGCAGCATCCCCGTGCCCGGCCGACGCCAGACTGTCGGCCTCCATGTCTTCCACATCCACGCCATGAATCTCCTGGCGATATTTATCTGGCAGATCCTGCCAGATAATCGTTTTGCTGGGATGTAGTATGGACAGTCGCTCCACCAGATTCGCCAATTCGCGAATGTTGCCAAACCAGGGGTAGTGCGCCAACGTGCGCAGCGCGCCGGGACTGAAACCCACGGAACCGCGATTCTCGCCTTCGAGGCGGGCCACCAGTTGCTGCACCAGCATGGGAATATCTTCCGTGCGATCGCGCAACGCCGGCATCTCAATGGGAAAAACATTTAAACGGTAAAACAAATCCAGTCGAAATTTCCCCTCCGCGACCAGATGTTCCAGGTTGCGATGGGTCGCCGCAATAATTCTCACATTGGACTGTATAGTTTTGTTGCCACCCACCCGTTCGAAAGCCTTTTCCTGCAGAACCCGCAACAACTTAACCTGCATATCCAGCGACATATCACCTATTTCATCGAGAAACAGGGTGCCGCCCTCGGCAAGCTCAAAGCGCCCCTGGCGCGTGGTGATGGCACCAGTAAACGCGCCTTTTTCATGGCCAAATAATTCCGACTCCAGCAGTTCCGACGGAATCGCGCCACAGTTGACCGGGACAAAGGGCTTGTCCCGCCGCGCCGACTGATACTGAATGTTGCGCGCCACCACTTCCTTGCCCGTGCCGGATTCACCAAGAATCAGTACGGTCGCTTCACTGCTCGCCACCTGATCGATAAGCTCGCGCACTTTACGAATTGGTTTGCTATTGCCCACCAGGTTGCGAAACAATTCCAGGGAGCCCACGCTGCGTAAATTTTCCCGCCCTTCGCAGGCGCTATCCACCGCATTGAGCACGCTGACAACGTCCTTGTATCTGAGCGGAAAACTGAGCATACCCAGAATTTGATGTTCGAGATGTACCGCCAGTTGCGCGGTGGCCTCGTCCTTGTGAAACAGAATGATGGGCAACCTGGGGTCGTAGTCTTTGATGGAATCCAGCTGCGCCAGTAGCATCTGGTCGTCACCGGTGTTGCGCATAAACACCACATCGATTTTCGTACCCGCAGTGACAGTTGCACGCCAGTCACCTTCTGTCTCAGTCAGAACGACAGGGTGCTCCAGGAATTCCAGCAGGGTCTTGAGCTCCCTGCCGAGGTGCTTGTCCGGATCGATCACCAGTACGCGGGATTTTTTGGCCAACATCGTCATTTTGTCCTTCTGCTCCCCATCACACTATACCCCTGAGCGTAACGTCAGGGCGAGTCCGTGCGGGGTACTGCCATATTAAGACGCATTGGGCCGCGCAACGTCGTGTGACGTGCGACACAAGAGTCATCAAAGCTTGTCCTGAGTGGGGCGCCGAAAGAGGGAACGCTGAAAAAACTACATCGGAAGTGCCGATTAAGACAGGTCGAACCTATAGCCGGTAGCGGAGTTGACGTCCTGTCGCTCGCTATATTACTGTCAAAAGTATATAACTTCATATAACAAATACTTATATGTTTATACTAAATTAATAATGTGATGTGCGTCAAGGTTTTGACATTCTTTACAGCCTCGCTTGCTATATCGTTTTATCATAAAAACATCCGCGAGGGTAAATTGTTGCCGATACAGCTTGTCATTACACATATCCTTCAGCTCTTACTCTATTTAAGCCCAGTACTGGTGTACCTACCAAAAAAATATTTATCTTTACTATTCAACAAGATAGCTATAATAAATTTTTCGCTTTTTCATTTACTCCAGGTGCGCTAACTACACCTGGTCCCGCAACAGATTCCACAGGGGCATCGCAGGAAACTCCGCCACAGGCGACGCTCCCAGTCTGCCAACAAGTTGCACATGTGGTTTCGTTCACTTTAGAGCTGGTCACTGCAAAATGTGCGCCAACAATCGGAAAGTAAGTAAAAATAAATGGAAGGGGCGGATTATGAGTCGCTAACCGCCTGATAGGCCTGCGCAGCGCGCTGCCCGCTTTGCAGTGACTGGAATTGTTGCAGGCTGTCCTGGCGCGCCTGCTTCACCATCTCGGTGAGTTGCAAATTGAGTCCCATCACTGCCTGCAACGCGTCCCTGACCTGCAACGCCTCGTCACCCACGATAGGATCCTCGAAACTGGCGACCATGTCGTCGCGCCGTTGACGTTCCAGTTCCACGACCCGTTGCCAGTCACCGCGCCGCGCACTGTCGACCATGGCCTCGGAAAGCGCCTTGACTGCTCGCAGGTGCGCACCGCGCGCGCTGTCCGCAACGAAGTTAGTTAATGATACCCCCGAACTGTCCATCAGATCTGGGTCTCTTCCGCCGGGGGCTGAGCGCCCGTTGGAATCTGCTGCCAGGCCTGCTGTATTTCTCGCAACAGATAAGCTATTTCGTTGATGCTTTCCGCACTGTTATGCACGTGAGCCGCCAACAAGCGCTCTTCCATGTAGTCGTAGAGCGCGGCAAGGTTATCGGCAATTTCCTGTCCCTGTTCGTGATTGAGGCTGGCTCGCAGACCGTCGATAATGGCGATGGCGCGACCAATATGCTCGCCTTTGGTGGCGGAATCACCCCTCTCAATCGAGCCTTTACCGGCAGCCAGGTGATCGAGCCCGCGCTCTATTAACAGGCCGATAAGCCGATGTGGCGAGGCAGATTCGAGGCGACTGCGGGCGCTGATAGCCTGGTAGGTCTGCAGCGCCGCCCGTGTATTAGTCATTATTGATAACCCTCAATAAACCATCTGTTGGTGTGTTCGCCGAAGACCTACTGCTTGTCCCCCGAGTAGGCGCCCGGCAAGGTGGCAAGTTGCTGAGATAAATAGCCGCTGGTGGTTTGCAATTGGGACAACAGGCTATCCAACGTTGCAAATTGTGATCGGTAGCGCGCCTCGAGGGCCGCCATGCGCCGCTCGAGAACTTCGCGCTGTTGCCCGATACGCTCGACGCGGGTTTCCAGCCCATCCGTGCGGTCATCCAGAATATTTTGCGATCCCAGAAGATTGTCGAGCAGCAAATTCAGGCGACTGGCTATCCCCCGGGAAAAATCCACGGTGCCCCGCGCGCCGACGGCGCCGCCGAGCACCTGTACCTCCAATCCTGCGACGGCACTGCCGCTCGCCCCAACCAGGGTTTGGCCGCGCCCGGTAGCGGCCAGACCCCCGATCGTCCCGGTCGCGTCGAGACCGGCGCTCCCGCTGGCGACACTCAACCCCAACGTCGCCGCACTGTTAGTGTCTACTTCCACGATACTAACTGTGGAGTCAGAGCCATAACGGGCCGATTCGATCAGCAGGCGATTGCCGGTGCTGTCGTAACTGACCGCCACCTCAATACCGCCGCCCAGGAACACACTGTCACCGTTAATACGCGCCTGTACTTCCGCCGCCAGCGACTGACCCGAGGTGTAGGTCCCCTGGGTGAGGGTGACGGTGCCGCTGAGCACGCCATTGATGCGAATCCCCAGGGTATCGTTGTCATTGTCGATAACCACCGTACCGCCGGACAGAAAATCCGGTAACACGCCGGCGCCCGCTAGTAATCCGCGACTTGCCAGCTGATCAACCGTCACGGCGTAACTGCCGGCAAGGGTATTGTTGCTGGCGCGCAAATAACTGAGCTGCGTGTCCGTAGTGCTGCCCTTGGCGGCAAACAATCCGGCCACCCCATCAAAGTTCGCAGCCAGTGCGCTGTCAAAGCGGGCGTTGTTAAGCGTCAATTTTCCGTCGCTTTCGGTGACAATGCCAATCGCGGCAAAGCTTGTGAGCGCGCCGTTCAATCCGGGAACGGCGTTGCCCACCAGTTCTCGAATCTGCCGGGTAATGGTGCGCAGAGTGGCATCCCCGAGCAATGCGCCGCCAACCTGAGTAGTGGCGTCGAACGCCGTCTGACTGTTTACCGTATCCATAAAGCTATTGTAGGCGGCGACAAACGCCACCACTTCCGCTTTAACTGTCGCGGTATCCTGCGCCACACTGATCGACACTGGCGACCCCGACGTGAGCGCGGTGAGGTTGAGAACCACATCGTCTATTGCGCCACTAACAGTATTGCTGGCGCTGGTCACGGCCAGGCCGTTAATGGTCAGCGCGGCTTCCTGTGCCGCTACTGTTTGCGTCATGTGCGTGGCAACACCGTTAAACGCCAGGGCGGATAAACCCGCCGCATCGCTGTGATTACCGTCGTCGTCGGCAACGCTGATTTGCAGGCTGTTGTTTACGCCGGTAGCGCCAGAGGTCAGCAGCAGGCGGTATCCGGTGCCGTCGTTAACAATTGATGCTTTGGCGCCGATATTCGCGGCGTTTATCGCGTCCCGCACCCCCGCTACCGTATTGTTACTGGCATCGATGGTAATCGTGGCCGTGGCGGTGCCAGAATTTGCGGTAAAACTGTTATAGGTATCCGTCAATGGATCGTAATCGGTGGTGCCCAGGCGCAGGGTCAATGTGCCGGTACCCAACACATCGCCGGTGCTGGTATAGAGCCCGGACGCCAGTGAATGGGACCTGGCCAGTTGAGTGACTTCCACATCGTAGCTGCCGGCGACTGCCCCGGTTCCCGCAGTGGCGGTCAGTATGCCCGCTTGACTGACCGTGACTTTGCGGGCCATAAATCGCTGTGCGTCCGTCAAACTGGAAAGCGCTGCCTGAAAAGTAGACAGGGATCCTTTCAGCGCGCCAAACGCGGATATTTTTGCCTTGAGTTGAAGTTCCTGGCGATTCAGGCGATTTTGCGCGGGCGATCGTTCCGCCGCCACCAACTGGGTGACTAACCCTTCAATATCCAGGCCGGATCCCACTCCGTTTGCCGTGATCATTCGTCTCTATCGCCTCTGGTCTCGCGGCGTCAGCACAACGCCGCCCTCTCCCAGCAACAATGCACGGAATATGCCAGTGTCCAACAGCGCATTATCGCCCGCTGTGTACATGGTTTATTCCGCTTTCAGGCGCGACAGGGCCACCGGTTCCGGCTCGGAAATAATCTGGCGAATCATGCGCCGCGTGGCGCTGTTGTGCACGATACACAGGGGCACGCCGGTTTCCTTTTGAATACCGACCCGCAGCTCCCGTCGAATGTTCTGAATGTAGTCACTCAGTTCCCGTACGGAGGTTTGCAGCTCATTAATTTTCAGGCCGTCCCACTGTTCCGACACCGGCACATTGGCGCCGTCGGCGGCCGATTGTTGCCGCTGGCTTGAGATGCCGTCGGCCTGGCCAACCGCCGTTCCTTGAGCGGCGCTGCTGTTACCGTCCCCGTGGACAGTTGCGTCGCGACGGGAAGGGGGCTCGCCGCTTCCCCTCTGGAGTAGCTGAAGTATTTTGTCTGATTCGGTCATGGGCTCAACCCTGAAAGAAAAAAACGGGAGCGGCACGCGCGCCACTCCCGTCGTTCCATCATTTCTCGCTTACCCTTAGCGCAGCAGCGCGAGAACGTTTTGCGGAACCGCATTGGCCTGGGCCAACATGGCGACACCCGCCTGTTGCAGTACTTGCGCCCGGGTCAACGCCGCCGTTTCCATGGCGAAATCCGCATCCTGAATCCGCGAACGGGCGGAGGACAGGTTTTCTGAGGTGGTTTGAATACTGGCTACCACCGACTCAAAGCGGCTTTGAATGGCACCCAGCGTGGCGCGGGCGGTATTGACCGCGTCCAGCGCCGCATCCATCTGGGTTATCGCGGTATCAGCGCCAGCCGTGGTGCTAACATCCAGCGTGCCGAAACCCGTGGCAGTGGTTGCTGTCGTGGTCGCCGCCGTTAAACCGGTGGTGGCCGTTGTCGCGGAAGCGCCCGCGAAAGCGACCACAATATTTCCGGTGGTGCTTACCAACGTCACCGTAGTGGCCGTATCGTTGCGCGCATACACGCCGGTCTGATCCGCAACCGAGTTAATCGCGTCGCGAATACCCGCCGCGCGCTCGGTGGCGCTGGTATCGAGGGCAACGGCCCCCACACTTACGGTGTTGATGGTCAGATCGCCCGCGGTAATGGCTGTGAACGCCGTCGCCGCCGCGCCCGTCACTGAAGCGGCTGAGTAGGTCCCCAGCGCCGTGTCGTTAGCGTTGACGATGTCCGAGACCGTAATGGTCTGCCCGGCGTTGGCGCCGACCTGGAAAGCCTGGTTGGCAAAAGAACCGTCCAGCAGGTTAACGCCATTAAACTGGGTCTGGGATGCGATGCGATTGATCTCGGAACGCAACTGCTGGGCTTCCGTATCAAGCGCCGCGCGATCGTTGGTACTGTTGGTGGCGTTGCGGGATTGCACGGCCAGTTCGCGAATCCGCTGTAACATGTTGGTTACTTCGGTGAGCGCGCCTTCCGCCGTCTGGGCCAGAGAAATACCGTCGCTGGCGTTGCGTCCGGCCTGATTCAAACCACGAATCTGGGCTGTCATACGCTCGGAAATAGCCAGGCCAGCGGCATCGTCTTTGGCGCTATTAATACGCAGACCGGAAGAAAGTCTCTGCAGTGAGGTGTTAAGCACACTCTGAGAACTGTTCAGATTCCGCTGCGCGTTCAGTGACGCAATGTTGGTGTTAATAGTCTGTGGCATAATATTTTCCTCTCATTACACCGCTACGAACCATTGAGCGCGCGCGGTTGATCAGTGAATGTTTAAACCTCTCTAAGCGAATAGCTGGGCCTAGGTAAACTCATTATCGACAGCTGTGCGCTAACCTTTAGTAATTTCGAAAAAGGTTGCATTAGCTGGGGAGGGTTCAGACATCTTCAGAATTTTCCGGGCTGCACAACGCACAGATCGGGAAGAGGGCGGTTAGCCCGCGGCGACGTAGCCGTCGCGGGAGTCAGAGCAAAACCCGACAGGGAGAGAGGAGTGGTTGTTACAGGAAATTGAACAGTGACAAGCCCTGGGTTTTAACAAACGCCTGTTGCGCAGCCTCGAGGGCGACCATTTGTAAATTAAGTCGACTGACTGCTTCGGCGTAATCGAGATCCTTGACACTCGACAGGGTTTGCTCGAGCTGGAGAATATAATCCTCATTAATATTTTGTTGACTGTCCAGGTTATTGAGGCGCGCGCCCACGTCGCCACGCACCCTTAACAGGTGATCCAGCCCCTGATCCACGTTGTTGAGTCCGCGATTCATGGCATTGTGGAATTGCGCCTTGCTCGCGGCATCCGTTCCCGAATTCTGCAGCGCCGCAATCATGTCGCGCAAACTCGAAAAAATATCCTCACGCCGCGCGGGCGCCACTGTCAAACTGTCGCCGTTGGCGGGCGCGCCACTCACCGTTATTTTCGCGCCACCGAAAACAATGGCTTCGTCCGCACTATAGGTACCGCTGGCAACCACGCCGCTGGCGGCACCCACCACCTGATAAGTGACCGCGGCGCCGGGCGCGGTTTGACTGAACGTTACCGTGTAACTGTC
>JBFJMM010000093.1:0-8317 GCA_041633885.1 Porticoccaceae bacterium | reverse complement strand
GCGCGTGGCCTGTTTCGCCAGCGAGGAATTGCGCCTGATTCAATCCCCCGACGTGGCGTTTCGCTTTCACTCGGGCCCCCCTGGCTAACTGGCGGTCGCTTTTCCCATAAAGCGTAGTCGATAGCTCCGAGGTGTCACGCCAAAATAGCGCTTGAATACAAGGTTGAAGTGGCTTTGACTGCTTAAGCCCGTCTGCGCGGCAATATCCGACAGGCTCAGGTGAGTAGTGCGCAACAGCTCCGCACCCCGTTCGACACGGGCTTCCAGCAGGTAGCGATGTGGCGTTTTTCCGGTAATCGTTTGAAAGCTACTGGTAAGCACCGTCACGCCAATGCCTGCCTCCCGTGCGAGATGCTTGAGGGGCAATGGATCTGCGAGGCGCTGGTGAATGATTGGCAGCACGCGATTAACATAGTCGAAAGCACGGGGTGTCTGATTGGTCGATTGCTGATCACCGCGGGGTAGCGCCGCGCGCAGCTCCGCCGTGAGTGCCTGACCCAGCACGTTGAGATGTTCCGCCGCGGGCAGATCCCCGGGAAGCGCCTTTGCAGCCGCCGCGGCGATGCGCTTGGCCAGGGGTGGAATCAGTTCGCTGGTGAAATTATGTAAAGAGGTGGGAAGCGATTGTGCCCATTCTTCGAGGGGATCGTCGAGGTTCCTGGTGTCGCTGTACACCACCAGAATATCGCCGCTATTGACCACCGTCAGGTCGGCGCTAAAACGCTCGGGAATCACCGTGATCAGCCCCGGCAGCAATTGCGCGGGACGGGTCTCGGCTGGAAATACGTAGGATAACGGGTTACCGAGGCTGTAGATAACCAGTAACGGGCGTGGTAGCGGTGGTATGGACAGGCGACCAAAGGGCACGGTGTAACTTTCGAGTAGCGCCCCCATTGAATCACTCAAACTGACGGACACCCGCGGCTTGCCCATCACCTCGCGCATCAGTTCGCTCAGCAGGGGCTGACTGTCCGGCGCGCTAGCGAGGGAGTTAGAAATCACCATAACAGAATGCTATCTGAAATAATATATAAAAAATACCTTATTAATTATAAGAAATACCATATTTTAGTGCGTACAGTGGGCCCTGCAAACCCCACAGTGCTGCCCTGCGTGTGTGGGTAGTGGCATGTTGACCCGAGAGAACGACACAGGACATTGGAATGCGTAAGTGGCGGTTGGATAGTACAAATGTAATGGCAGGTTTGATCGTACTGGCGGCGCAGCTCGCGGCCTCGACGGTTAGCGCGGGCGGTTTGTTGACCTATGAAGACGGCTCTGCGTCGTCCTATCAGGCAGGAGCGGGACGCGCGACCATTAGCGACGACGCATCAGTGGTAGCCAGCAATCCCGCCGCTCTGACCGAGCTGGACGAGCTAATCTTTACCGGTGCACTGCAAGGCGTGTACAGCGATACCGCATTTAGCGCGGGACGTGAGGATGGCGCCTATTCGTCCCTGCCGGGTGGGGCATTTTATCTCGGCGGCGCATCGCTGGGCGATCTGAGTTTCGGTCTCGGTTTACATTCCTTTCTGGGTGCGGAAATACCCTACGATCGAGAATGGCCTGGACGTTATTATCTGATCGACGCCCGTTGGGTGACACTCAATTTATCCCCAGCGGTGGCCTGGAAAATCAATGATGCGCTGTCTATCGGGATGGCATTGCACCTGCAAAAAAGCGACATATTAGCAGGGGTGGTAGTCAATAACTCGATTTACGGGGCACCGGAGGACCTGCCCGACGGTCGTATCTCCTTTGCCGATGATGCCTACGATATCGGTGCTACGCTCGGAGTTCTGTATCAGGCCAATCCGTCTTTGCGGCTGGGGTTTGTGTGGACGTCGGAGACGGAATACGATCATAAAGCCAAATTAAAGGGTACCGGATTACATCCTGTGTTAGGCGGGATACTCCAGGACCTGCAATTTGATCAGGTACGCTTGAACTTCGTGGTTCCAGAGCATTGGCTGTTTAGCACCACTTACCAAATAAACGACAAATGGCAGGTTTCCACAAATGCCGGCCGCCAGTCCTGGAGTGATTTCGGTGACCTGCGTGCGCAGGCGGGGCCCATTGATCAGGCGGTGTATGCCAACGGTTTGCAGGACACCTGGCATTTCGCGTTGGGTGCCCGTTACCAGATGACTCAGACGCTGTGGCTGGCGACGGGTGTTGGTTATGACGGCGATCCGGTGAAAGAAACAGTGGGTACCGTGTATTTCCCCTCGCGGGAACAGTGGCGCTGGGCCGTCGGTATGGGTGCAGAGGTTAACCGTCAATTATCGGCCGATGTGGGTTACAGCTACACGCGGATTGGCGCCACTGATTCCTACGATGCGGAGCCCATTCTACCGATTCCGGGTGCGGGCACCCTGACCGGGCATTTCGATGCGGTAGATGTACATATTGTCACCGCGCGCGTTAACTACCGCTTTTAGGGTAACGGGTTAGTTGACGTTTGTTGAATCTGCGGCAACGGCTCGATATCAAAACTGGTTAATTCAAGTCCGCTGGGCCGGGCGGTGAGAACCCATGCCTGGCGATCCCAGTCCCCCAGTACGAAGCGTTCGGCGGATTTACCGTTCGCCTGCAGAGCGTGGGCGCCGGGTCGGTGGGTGTGGCCGTGAATCATGGTCTGCACGCCCGCCCGTTGGAGTGCTGCAACGACTGCATTCGGGGCCACATCCATAATGTTTTCTGCTTTGTTGGCATTGCTCGCCATGCTTTTTTCACGCGCTCTTGCGGCCAGTTTGCGGCGCACCTTCAGGGGCAGAAGGCGCAGCAGACCCAGCACGGGAGGGCAGCGAATCCAGCGGCGAAAGCGCTGATACTGTCGGTCGTCCGTACACAGGGTGTCGCCGTGCAACAGGAGTAGTTGTTCGCCGTAAAAGTTTGCCACGTAATGATCGGGTAACAGGGTGCAGCCCGTCTCCCGGGAAAAACTTTTGCCAATGGCGAAGTCCCGGTTGCCGCGCTGCAAATACACCCGTGTGCCATGTCGGGAAATGCGTCGCAATGCGGTGGTGACGTTGGTTACGAGCGGCGCAGGATCATCGTCACCGATCCAGGTTTCAAACAGGTCCCCGAGAATATACAAGGCCTCCGCCCGGGCCGCCGACTGTTCCAGAAAAGCGAAAAAGGCGGCGGTGATTTCAGGTCTTTCGGGGGAAAGATGGAGGTCGGAGATCAGTAGAATGGACATTAACGGTCGGCGTACGCGTCCGACACAGTCACTCGCTCAAGGACCACGGATTCGCGCGGTACGTCCTGGTGATGACCACTGCTCCCGGTGGCGACGGCCTTTATTTTTTCCACCGTATCCATGCCAGAGACGACCTTACCAAAAACCGCGTAGCCCCAACCTTGAGGATTTTTACCCTGGTGGTTGAGAAAGTGATTGTCGGCGACGTTGATAAAAAACTGGGATGAGGCGGAATGAGGATCCATGGTGCGCGCCATGGCGAGGGTTCCGGTGTCGTTGCTCAGGCCGTTATCCGCTTCGTTCTCGATGGGGGCGCGACCGGTCTTTTCATTCATCTCGGCGGTCATGCCCCCGCCCTGAATCATGAAGTTAGCGATGACGCGGTGAAATATCGTACCGTTATAAAACTCATCTCGGCAATATTGCAGAAAGTTGGCGGCGGTCAGTGGGGCTTTCTCGAAATCCAGTTCGACGGCAATTTCGCCGTAGTTGGTGTGTAGCGTGATCATGGGTAATTCCTTACTGAGTAGTGGCGGAATGATAAGCACTTTAGTGGCGGATTGGAACATCGCGGTTTATTGATGGGGGTTCAAGCGGCTATAATCCCCCACTTGTCCGATTCCGTATCCCGGTCGCAGCCCAGCGGTGTGCGCCCGCCGCAGACCCTTGGAAAATTCTCCCATGAGCGATGGCAGTATCACTAAAGACGAGAGCCTGAATTTTATTCAGCAGATAGTGAAAAATGACCTGCACAGCGGGCAGGTGCGCTCCGTTGTCACCCGCTTTCCGCCGGAACCCAATGGTTATCTGCATATCGGTCATGCCAAATCTATTTGCCTTAACTTTGGCATAGCCGAGCAATTTTCCGGAACCTGCAATCTGCGCTTTGACGACACCAACCCGGCCACCGAGAGCGATGAATTTGTCAGCGCCATCATAGAAGATGTGCGTTGGCTGGGATTTCAGTGGGCTGGATCTGTACGTTACGCCTCGGATTACTTTGCGCAACTGTACGACTGGGCGCAACTGCTGGTGAAGGAAAATAAGGCGTATGTGTGTGAGCTCGACGGGGATCAGACCAGAGAATACCGGGGCACGCTCACTATGCCCGGGCGCGACAGCCCCTACCGGGAGCGTCCGGTTGCGGAATCCCTTGCACTACTGGAGCAGATGCGCGCCGGTGCGGTCGAGGAAGGTAAAATGGTGCTGCGCGCAAAAATTGACATGGCCGCAGCCAATATCAACCTGCGCGACCCGGTGCTGTACCGCATAAAACGCCAACCGCATCACCGCACTGGCCAGCAGTGGAACATCTACCCGTCCTACGATTTTGCCCACGGCCAGGAAGACGCGCTGGAGGGGGTAACCCATTCGCTGTGTACGCTGGAGTTTGCCGATCACCGGCCGCTGTACGAATGGTTGATTGACAATTTGCCGGTCCCGTCCCGGCCGCGACAATTCGAGTTCGGTCGGCTGAATCTGAACTACACGGTGACCAGTAAACGTAAGTTGAAACTGCTGGTTGAGGAACAGCATGTGAGTGGCTGGGACGATCCGCGCCTGCCAACCCTGGCCGGATTGCGGCGTCGCGGTGTGCCGGCAGCGGCGATACGCGACTTCTGCGACAGTCTGGCGGTTGCCAAAACCGACGGCGTTGTGGATATGGCACAATTTGAGCATTTTATTCGCACCGAACTGAATGACAATGCGCCGCGGGCGATGTGTGTATTGCATCCTCTCAAAGTGACCCTGAGCAATTGGCCCGACGGGAAAACCGAAATGCTGGCCCTGGCGAACCACCCGCAACGGGAGGATATGGGCACCAGAGCGGTAAGCTTTGGTCGCGAACTGTATATTGACCGCGACGATTTTAACGAAGATCACACGCTGTCGCGCAAAAAATTCAAGCGTCTGGTGCCTGGCGAGTGGGTGCGCCTGCGCGGCGCCTATGTGATTCAGGCGGAACAGGTACTGCGCGATGACGTCGGGGAGATTAGCGAAATCGTAGCGCGCGTGGTGCCGAACACCCTGGGTGAGGACCCGCCTGCCGACATTAAACCCCGTGGTGTTATCCACTGGGTAAACGCCCGGGACTGTGTGACCTGCGAAGTGCGGCTGTACGACCGTTTGTTCAACGTTCCTGAGCCGGGCGCGGACGGTACGGATTTTCGCGCCGGCTTAAATCCGGATTCATTGCGGATCCTGTCGAACTGTAAAGGGGAGGCGGGCCTGGCCTCCATGGCAGCCGGGACGGGTGTTCAGTTTGAACGGGAGGGGTATTTCTGCACTGACGTTCGGGATAGCCGGGCCGTCGCCCCGGTGTTTAACTGCACCATCGGCCTGCGCGATACCTGGCAGGGTGCCTCGTGAAACAACAGTACACGCCGACCTCGTGCGCAACGCTCTTGCGCAACGATAGTGCCGACTGACCCACGAAGAGGGCGGCAGTGAAGCGCCCACAAAAGACATCTTTATGACGTTAAAAATTTACAACACGCTGGCCCGCACCGAACAACTCTTTAAGCCCATGGAGGCCGGGAAGATCAGTCTCTATGTTTGTGGTATTACGGTCTACGATTACTGCCACATCGGTCACGCGCGGGTCCTGGTGGTATTCGACGCTATTGTGCGTTATCTGCGCAGCCAACAGTGGGACGTCACATATGTGCGCAATATTACCGATATCGACGACAAAATTCTGGCCCGCGCAGACGCCAACGATGAACCATTCACCGACCTGACCGCGCGTATGATTAAGGCTATGCACGAGGACGAGCGGGCGCTGGGTGTGCTGCCGCCGTCTGCGGAACCGCGGGCAACCGCGCATATCGACGACATTATCGCGATGGTGGCTACGTTGATCGACAATCATTACGCCTATCGCGCAGACAATGGCGATGTCTATTATCGGGTCAAACGCTTTGCCAACTATGGGCGACTGAGCGGAAAAATTCCGGACGAATTGTTAGCGGGAGCGCGGGTTGAGGTCGACGAATTTAAGGAAGATCCCCGGGACTTTGCGTTATGGAAAGCCGCTGCCCAGGATCAGATCGGATGGGAATCCCCCTGGGGCCGCGGACGCCCTGGCTGGCACATTGAATGTTCCGCCATGGCTACCTGCCTGCTCGGCGAAACCTTTGATATTCACGGCGGTGGACCCGATCTACCGTTTCCCCATCACGAAAATGAAATTGCACAGAGTGAGGCGGCCACCGGCAAAACGTTTGTGCATTACTGGATGCATGCTGGCGCGGTGCGTGTGGACGACGAAAAGATGTCCAAATCACTCAACAATTTTTTTACCATTCGCGACGTACTGGAAAAATACCACGGCGAGGTGGTGCGTTATTTTCTCCTGGCGAGCCATTACCGCAGCGCAATTAATTACAGCGAAACGTCTTTAATCGAGGCGCGTCAGAGTGTCGAACGGTTTTATCTGGCGTTGCGCAACGTTGCCGACGTGCCCGCCATGGCGCTCGCGGATATGCAGTCGAGCACCTGGTATGCGCGTTTTGTCGAAGCAATGAATCGGGACTTTAATACCCCCGAAGCCTTCGCGGTGTTGCACGACCTGGTGCGCGCATTGAACAACGCCACCAGCGGCAGCGACGCAGGCGACCCACGACAGCTGGCAGCTGAACTAAAGACACTGGGCAATTTGCTCGGATTATTGCAGGAAAATCCGGCGGATTTTTTGCGCGGTAAGGCAGCTACTGACGGCCTGTCGGACAGTGCCATCGAGGATTTGATTGCACAGCGTGTGGCGGCTAAAAAAGCCAAAGACTTCGCCCGTTCGGACGCCATTCGCGAGCAATTGATGCAGCAGGGTATAGTCCTGGAAGATTCCCGGGATGGGACGCAGTGGCGACGGCAGTAGTCGCCCCATAGAGAGTTGCTTGCGGCGCACGGTATTGGACCCGGTACTTGTCCATTCCAGTGCCTAACACCCGAAAATATCCGGTAGCTCGCGAATTGAATCAAGTGTACTTTCCGCTACCACGCTCGACACATACTGCGCGCGATATTTACCGGTCTTAACCAGAATTCCCAGTAGTCCGGCGGCTTGTCCGCCACCGATATCGGACTCGATATCGTCACCGACAATGGCGACCTGCGCGGCGGGGAGACCCAGAGAGTCCAGGGCTATTTGAAAAAAATCAGCAGAGGGCTTGCCGACCACGCGGGCCGTGGTGTTACTCGCGTACTCTAACGCGGCAACAAATCCGCCGATATCCATTTTCAGGCCCGACGCCGTTTCCCAGAATCTATTTTTGTGAATGGCAATCAGTTGCGCGCCGGCCATCACCTGCGCAAAAATGCGATTCATCAGGGCATAGTTCCAGTCCTCGCCAGTATCCCCGATCAGAATGACATCCGGTGCATCGGTGGCGCGGGAAAATTGTGCAAAGTCCTCCTGCAAATCGGGATGCAGCAGTAGCCAGCAGGCGGGTGCTCGCCCGCGTTCGTCGGCCATATTTTCCAACAGTATTTTTGCGACTTGCGGCGCGCTAATAATTTCGTCGATGTCGATTGCAAAACCCAGCTGCGTCATTTTGCGATGCACGGACAGCAGCGAGCGGGTGCTGGTGTTGGTGATAAACCGGCACGGCAACTGTTTGCGCAAACGGGTTACAGCCTGCGCTGCGCCTGCGATGGGTTGCGATCCGACGTACAGTACACCGTCGAGATCCAGTAACAGTCCTTTAACGTTCGCCAATAAACTCATGGCTGCCTAAGGCCCTTGTCGCCCTGTTAATTGCGATGTAAGGTCGATTAAGAATAGTATAAAAACACCGCGTTGGTGATCCGCGCATCTCCCGGCTGCGTCTGGCTGGGATTTTATGTGGACATTCAGGGTGGTCGCCGTGCAGCGGCTATGGTTGGGGGGTGGACGATGGTTCCGCGCCGCTGTCTGGCAAACGCAGATGTTCCGTATCCGCTACCGGTGCCCGCGGGCCAAGGGTTTGCGCCGCGAGTGCGACAACTTTGGCGGCCGTGGCCCGGTATCCGGTCAGCTTGCCACCGTAGACGGCGATATAGGCAGGTTGCCGCGACTGGTCGCTGATCAAACGCACTTCTCGACTGCGCTTGAACGGATTCGCGGCGGATCTG
>JBFJMM010000092.1:0-8319 GCA_041633885.1 Porticoccaceae bacterium | reverse complement strand
TGCCCGGGTACACGGACTTTATGCGGTGACTGTGCTGCTGATTGCGGTCTGCAACATCTTCGGTGGAGGTGCCTGGGGGCTCTTCTGAGAGGCCCTTCTTGTCTCCGTGCCAAGATGTTCTACATACCTCTGGAGTACCTCCCGAGGTATCGGCAATTAACCTGAATAAAAGGACTTTTCTTATGAATATTAATCACTTACCAAAAAAACTACCATTGCTGGCGGCCATGGGCTGTTTGACCGTGGGCCTGGGGTTTAGCCATGCCACCGTAGCGGTGGAGGAGGGGGTCTGTGGCCCCATGGATGTGGTGTTCGCGGTGGATGACACCGGCAGTATGTTCGGCGCCATCGCCAATATCCAGACTGGCATTGGCGCCATCATCGGCGACGTGGTAACGGCGTCTGGAGGGGATTACCAGCTGGGCCTGGTGACCTTCAAGGACAACCCGGTGACCGTGGTGGATTTGGCGGCGGGTAACGCTGCTGCCGTGACCGCGGCGGTGGGGGCATTATCCGCCACGGGTGGTGCCGGGGGGCCGGAAGCCTCGGATGCATCCCTGGATATGGTGGTAAATGGCACCGATGCGGCATCGGGAGCGGGTTGCACCGGCGTGGCGTTCAACAGCGCCGGATTCCGGGCCGGGGCGGACAAGATAGCCATTATGTTGACCGACAACCTGCCCGGCGGCTGTGACGATGCTTTCGTTGGTGGCGTAGACGATGTGAACGCCGGGCGGGTAGCCAACGACGCCTCCGTGGCGGGCATCAGCATCTCGGCCATTTACAATGCCAGTTCTCCCAGCGCCACCGTCGTCGGCATTATGAACAACTATGCGGTGACCACCGGCGGGGTGTTCGTGAATACCCCCAGCAACGGGGCCGGGACGGATACGGCCATTACGGACCTGATCGCCAACTGCGGAAATTCGGCGGACGGCTGTCCCCTGTCCCAGGGGTACTGGAAAAACCACCCGGACGACTGGCCGGTGGAGGATCTGACCATTGGCGGTATTTTCTACGACAAGGCCACCCTGATCACTATTCTCAAAACCCCGCCCAAAAAGGGTAATTCCTATCTGATACTTGGCCACCAGTTGATCGCCGCGCTGCTCAACATAGCCAACGGCTCCAACCCGGGTTTTATCAACGATACCCTGGCCGCCGCTGACGCAGCCCTCACCGGTGTGGATCTGACGTCGGAATTCCAGAA
Source organism: Porticoccaceae bacterium (assembly GCA_041633885.1). Lineage (GTDB taxonomy): Bacteria > Pseudomonadota > Gammaproteobacteria > Pseudomonadales > Porticoccaceae > JBFJKD01. The sequence goes on along the minus strand of JBFJMM010000092.1, from coordinate 7,109 downwards.
AGACAGCGGTATGAACGCCCTGGCCAGCATTCTCGACGACTACAACAACCGGGAGTTGACCCCCGATTGCAACGATCCGGAGGCCGGTGGCGACCAGTAATCCGTTACCGGCGCTGTCACGACGGTAAATCGTCATTGAACCTGGGCCACCCCATAAACCGGGTGGCCTTTTTTTTATGTGGCCCGGTTGGGCAGCGCTTGTCGGCATAGCCGCGAAGCCAGCAGGGCCCACCCCCTATTTTAGCTGTGCGCCGCCGGATGTTTTTGCAGCGGCTAGTCTGGGTGGCATGCTGTCCCCGTAGCGGCGGTATCCAGACGCTTTTATGTCAAGCTGTGTTGCCCGGCCCCATGGTGGCGATATACATCGCGGTGCCGTTAACTTACGATCGCCCCATAGGCGGTGTGGAAGGTACTGTGTGGAAGGTACTGTGTGGAAGGTGCAGTGTGGCAGGTAGCCGCAAGGGCAACTGTCATACCACGGGAACAAAATAGCGGATTCGTCAATCATGGTGCGATCAACATTGCTTTTACAAAACTGTTTCGGGGGACTTATGAGGGCGAGCCTGGCCGGCAGTTATTTTGAAACGACACCTGACGTACCGCGGTGACGGCCAGTGAATATATGGGTTGACGCAGACGCCTGCCCGGTGGCGATCAAAGAGATATTGTATAAGGCGGCGCAGCGCGCGCGAGTGGTGTTGACACTGGTCGCCAACCAGGCGCTGCGCACCCCCGGGTCCCGCTATATAAAAACCCTGCAGGTGATGCCCGGCTACGATGTGGCGGACGACGAAATTCTGAGCCGGGTTAACGCGGGCGATCTGGTTATCACCAGCGACATTCCTCTGGCGGCGGAGCTGATTGAGAAAGGCGCGCAGGTTCTCAGCCCCCGGGGTGAACTGTATACGGGGGACAACATCAAGGCCCGGCTCAATATGCGGGATTTTATGGATACGCTGCGGGGCAGCGGCATGCATGGCGGTGGTCCGGCCCCACTCAGCCAGGGGGACCGGCAAACATTTGCCAATCATCTGGATCGATGGTTAACCCGCCGCATGAACGACCAGTAAGGCGCGCGGCGGTTTAATCTGGCGCCTGGCGCCCGTGGCACAGTCGTCTCTATGTCAAGGAGGTTCAGGTGGTCGTAAACGGCAGGCGCAGTATCCTGGTAGTAGGTTCCCTGTTAATAACATTTGTCGGGTTGCGGCTCTATTTACACCAGTTTCCCGGAATCAATTTGGATGTGGCGGGCTACAATATTCACCATTTGTTCGTTGGATTGCTGTTGATTACTGCGGGCGGTATGCCGCTGGCGTTGTGTGATGGTAGGGGTTGGTGGCTGAGTATCGCGGCGCTGCTGTTCGGTGCCGGTTTAAGTATGGCGCTGGATGAATGGGTTTATCTGATAGCGACCGACGGCAGTGACACATCCTATTTATTGCCGGTCTCCCTGTGGGGCGGGGTGGCGATGATTGGGCTGGCGAGTCTCTACGCCCTGTTTATCTGGGTCATGTCGACGCGGCGCGGGTCTGGCGGTGATGCGCTATCCGAGGGCAATCGCTCCGAAGATTCTTGCTAGCCGGGGTATCGTCGGGAAAAATCTGTTCTCAAAAATGATTGGCGGACATCTGGGTTTGCACGGATAATGTCGCGCGTGTTTTATTGAGCCCCTCATCCAGGTCGGGCCAACTCCAACTATCGTTTAGACGCAAACTTGTTTAGTCGTGAACTTCGCAGGAGATTAATCGATGTTACACCGTGTCATGCTATCGGGTCTGTTATTGTTCGCAACGGCGGGCTGCACCTGGGTGGATATCAGCCCGGCTGGAAAGGAGGTGATGTTGGTGAAACCCGCCAACGTCAGCAACTGTCGTTACATCGGCGTGACTACCTCCACGGTCAAAGGGGCGATTGGCAATTTGAACCGCCCGGAGCACAAGGTCACCGAGGAGTTACAAACCATGGCGAAAAATCAGGCCGCGGTAATGGGCGGCGACTCGATTATCGCCCGGCACGAAACCCGTACGCAAAGCACCCAGGCGTTTGATGTGTACAAGTGCGGTTATTAACCCTGGTCCGCTGTCAGGACAGGCGTTGCTTAAAATCGGTGTAGCCAAACTCGCGAAGCACCTCGAGTTCGTCCGTGCGGGAATCCCACAACGCAATCGCGGGTAGTTTGATACCGTTAAAGGTGGACGTCTTGACCATGGTGTAGTGGGACATGTCGTCGAACATCAGTCGTTGCCCAACCTGTAACGGTTGCGTAAAACTGTAATCGCCGATCACGTCCCCCGCCAGACAGGTCATGCCCCCCAGGCGGTAGCGGTGCGCATGCTGGTCGGCATCCCCAGCACCGAGAATGTGCGGTCGGTAGGGCATTTCCAGAATATCGGGCATATGGCAGGTGGCGGAGGTATCGAGAATAGCCTGGGACATGCCACTCCAGGCGATATCCAGCACCTCCGCCACCAGCACGCCGGTGTGAATGGCGATTGCCTCCCCTGGTTCGAGATACACCTGCACCTCGTGCCGCGCGGCAAATTCCCTGATCAACCCGATCAAATCGTCGAGCTGGTAATCATCGCGGGTAATATGGTGGCCACCCCCAAAATTTATCCACTTCATCCGCGGCAAGAGATGGCCGAATTTTTCCTCAACCACTTTTAGTGTGCGTTGCAGCGGCGGCACATCCTGTTCGCACAGGGTGTGAAAATGCAGACCGCTAATGCCCTCCAGGGATTGCCCGTCAAATTGCGAAAGTGGAATGCCGAGGCGGGAGCCGGGCGCGCAGGGATCATAAATCGGCACCGTGCCTTCGGAGTGCTCGGGGTTGATGCGCAGGCCAAATTCCAGTGTGGGGCGTTGCCGACGCGCCACTTCAATAAGCGGCTGAAACCGTTGCCACTGGGTAAAGGAATTGAATACCACATGGTGGGCAAAGCCGAGAATTTCCCGCAGATCCGCCTCTTCGTAGGCGGCGGAAAATACGTGGGTTTCGCCCCCGTAATGTTCTTTACCCAGCAGCGCCTCGTGTAAACCGCTGGCACAGGTGCCGGACAGGTAGCCGGCGATCAGCGGCCCCAGGCGCCACAGGGAAAACGCCTTAAGCGCCCCCAGAATTTTTGCGCCACTGTCGGATTGCACCCGCGCAAGCACACGCAGATTGCGTTCCACGGCAGCCCGGTCGACTACGAAGCAGGGGCTCGGTACGCGGTGGGCGTCGAAATGTGCGAAGGGATTGTTAGTCAATGGCGTCCGATCCGCGTGTGGTCCGGGCTACACCCTTTGTGGCGCGGCACTTAATCACCCAGTCCATTGCGTTCGAGTTCCACCACTTCCCAGGGCAGACCGTAACGGTTCAGGTCCTCCATAAAAGGATCCGGATCGAGCTGCTCCATATTCCATACCCCGGCCCGCGCCCACTTGCCTTCGAGCATCATTTTCGCGCCAATCATGGCGGGGACACCGGTGGTGTAGGAAATTGCCTGGGACTGCACTTCCCGGTAACAGGTTTCGTGGTCGCAGATATTATAAATATAGACCGTTTTCTTGCGCCCATCCTTGACCCCGGTAGCGACGCAGCCGATGCATGTTTTCCCTTTGGTCAGGGGACCCAGGCTGGAAGGGTCCGGCAGCAGCGCCTTGAGAAACTGAAGGGGAATAATTTCCTTGCCCTCGTACATCACCGGGTCGATGCGCGTCATACCCACATTGCCCAGCACTTCCAGATGTTTCAGGTAATTGTCCGAAAATGTCATCCAGAATCGGGCGCGCTTGATGCCGGGAAAATGTTTTGCAATGGATTCCAGTTCTTCGTGGTACATCAGATAGATTTTTTTGGGGCCAATGCCGGCCGGAAAATCGAATACCCGGGACTCAGACAGGGGCGCTGTGGTCTGCCATTCCCCATCCTGCCAGTAGCGCCCTTCGGCGGTTACCTCGCGGATATTGATTTCCGGATTAAAGTTGGTGGCGAAGGGCTGGCCATGGTCGCCGGCATTGCAGTCGATAATATCCAGTTCGTGAATGTCGTCGAGCAGGTGTTTTTTAATGTAGGCGGTGTAAACGTTGGTGACCCCGGGGTCAAAGCCGGAACCCAGCAGCGCCATCAGGTTGGCCTGCTTAAATTTGTCGTGATAGGCCCACTGCCAACTGTACTCGAACTTCGCCTCGTCGGGCGCTTCATAGTTGGCGGTATCCAGGTAGTGCACGCCGGTTTGCAGACAGGCGTCCATAATGGTCAAATCCTGATAGGGGAGCGCCACGTTAATCACCAGCGACGGCTTTTCGAGATTGATTAACGCAACCAGTTCGGGCACGTTGTCCGCATCCACCTGCGCGATACCGACAGGTCGTTTGATTTGCGCCGCGATTTTTTTACATTTATCCAGGGTGCGACTGGCGAGGACAATACTGGAAAATACTTCGGGTAGCTGGGCGCATTTATGGGCGACCACGGCGCCGACGCCTCCCGCGCCGATAATCAATACTTTTGCCATAGCTATTCTCTCCGTTACCAGTGGCTAGTAAGCGGTGCTTGATGTCGCAACAACCTGTTCGACGTTATGCACTCGGGAATACGATTAAATTAATTTTTCGGTTCAAAAAATTAGCGTTCAAAATAGGTATAGCCACGCAAGCTTTCCGTAAATGCGCCGAGCATTTTTTGGCGCTCGGAGACACTGATTCTGCCTTCGCGCACTGCCTGTTCCGCGGTACCACGAAAACGTTCGTACATAATTTTGGGGTCGTATTCCACGTAACTGAGCACATCGGCGATACTGTCGCCTTCCAGCTCGTGGACGAAATCGAAACTGCCGTCGCCATTAACGCGCACGCTGGCGACATTGGTGTCGCCAAACAGATTGTGTAGATCGCCGAGGGTTTCCTGGTAGGCACCCACCAGGAATACGCCCATATAATATTCTTCGTCGGCGCGCAGGGGATGAACCGACAACGTGTTAAGCGGTCCTTCGGGGTGGGGAAAGTTGTCAATTTTACCGTCGCAGTCACAGGTCAGATCCGCGATGATCGCCTCGCGTGTTGGCTGTTCATTGAGGCGGTGGATCGGCATGATAGGAAATACCTGTTTGATCGCCCAGGCATCCGGCAGGGACTGAAAAACGCTGAAATTACCGTAGTAAATATCCGCCAGTAAACCCTGCAGGTCTTCCAGTTCCGTCGGTATGCGCTCCACATGGGGCAGTTGTGCGGCAATATTTTGCAGCACCTTGAGATAGATGTTTTCCCCGAGCGAACGGGTGCGCAAATTTATTTCGTTGCGCAGAAACAGCTCCTGTAACTGGCTGCGATAATGTATGGCGTCGTTGTAGCACTCCTGCAAGGTTCTGGGGGCAATATGTCCCAGTACTGCCCACAAATTTTTGATCTGTTCATTGCTGCCTTCAGGCAACAGGTCCGGAACGTTGCTGGGGCTGAAGGTGCTGGTATCGAGCACGTTGAACAGCAGTACGGAGGTATACGCCACGGTCGCTCGTCCGGACTCGGTGACAATGACCGGGTGCGCAACGGATTCCGGATCCAGGGCCTCCTGAATCGCCTCCACAATATCGGTGCAGTACTCCCGTAAATTGTAGTTGCGGCTGTGGGTGTCGTTGCTGCGCGAACCGTCGTAGTCGACGGCCAGACCGCCACCCAGATCCAGGTAGCCGAGGGGCGCGCCCTCGCCGATTATGTCGATGTAATAACGACAGGCTTCCAGCACGCCCGCGCGAATATCGCGGATATTCGGGATTTGCGAACCCAGGTGAAAGTGCAACAGCTGCAGACACGAGAGCATATCTGCAGCTTTTAACCCATCGATAATTTCGATGATCTGGGTGGTGGTGAGCCCGAACAGACTGCGATCACCGCTGTCGTTGCTCCAGTGGCCATCCACCTTGGTCATCAATTTTAAACGCAGGCCAATCATCGGTTCTATACCCAGCACGCGGCTGCGCTCGATAATGATCGGCAGTTCCGCCGGGGTTTCAATAACGAAAACACAGGGGATTCCCAGTTGACGTGCGCGCAGGCCCAGGTCGATAAACTCGGAGTCTTTGTAGCCGTTACACACAATCAGGCTGTCCCGGTCCTGCAGCGAGGCCATGGCGATGATTAGCTCCGCCTTGCTACCCGCTTCGAAACCGTGATGAAAATGTTTGCCAAAGCGCGCGATTTCCTCCACCACATGGCATTGCTGGTTAACCTTGATGGGAAATACGCCGCGGTAGTGGTTGCGATAGCCGAGCGCGGCAATGGCATCGGCAAACGCCGTGTTCAACTGACGAATACCGGCGTCGAGAATATTTTCTACCCGCAACAGCAGCGGCATATCCAGATCCCGCTGTTTCAGCCCGCGCGCAATTTCCAGCAGGGAGACCTGACTCTTGTTAACGTTCGCATTACCGTTGCCGCCATTTTCCGCGGTATTGATATTGAGCGTGACTTCACCCGCTTCGGAGATTCGAAAATAACCGGCGCCCCAGTCGTTGACGCCATAGTGCTGAGCAGCTTTTTCGACGGACCACTCGGGGGAAATAAGCGTGTTCACTGGCGGGCTCCTGATGGCGAGAAGGTGGCGCAGTCATAGTGCATCCAGAGCACCAGCGGGCAGCACGCCATTTTTGCGTGTATTGTAAGGACGTTGGGGTTGGTATTCCACCCAGTAACGCAAAACAGCAGAAGATAAGGTTCCACCCCGTAAACCGTTTCCGGCAAGCGGGGGAATACCGGGTGATCTAAGGCGGATAGTCAGCAAGAGCGCCTATTTAAACCAGCACCGTATTACTGAATTCAGGGAGAAACATATCGTAACCTGCGGTAACACTGAAACCCTGTGGCGCGTAAAAAATGTCCCCAGCCACGCAGGTCCCGGTGAATTACCACGGCCCTGTGAACCCTGGCTGCCGCGCACTGGCCGGTGATGAGGTCGCGGGTATTTTCAGACCCACCTGAGGGCTGGATTTGACGACCGAAGTGCCGTCTGGTTGCGCAACAGACGGGTATCGGACGCTGCGCGTGACGCCGGGCCTGGTAAGCACCCGGCAGTCGTTCAGGGTGTGTCGTCGGAGTCCGCGGCGCTCTGAGGGTCGCGAATGACTTTTATC
>JBFJMM010000091.1:0-8398 GCA_041633885.1 Porticoccaceae bacterium | reverse complement strand
GCCGGTCAAATGAGTCGCGTGTATTCGGCGCGTCTGGCTGGTCTCAAGGCAGCGGAGCAGGGACTGAACGTGCAGGGGTCGGTTATGGCCTCTGACGCGTTTTTCCCATTCCGCGACAGCATCGACGCCGCCGCCGAGGCCGGTATTACAGCTATCATTGAGCCGGGCGGGTCGATGCGGGACGACGAGGTGATTGCAGCCGCCGATGAGCATCGCATCGCCATGGTGTTCACCGGCATGCGGCATTTTCGCCACTAGTCTGTGGCATTGCACCCGGTCTTCAGGCCAGTTGACGCTGCTGCTGGCCTGCAGGACTACCATCGGAACTCTCGATCCATGTGAAGCGTTTACAGGATGCACCATCCCGTTCCACCGTATCGAGGAACATCGCCAGGGGGCGAATCCAGACGCCCCGTTCGCCATACAACGCCCGGTACACCACCTGTTGCTCCTGTGTCTCGCTGTGAGTTCCCACTTCCAGCACTTCGTAAAGGTTGCCCTTAAAGTGCCTGTAGATTCCCTTTTTCACCGTCATTGCCAACCTTCCATTTTCGACGTTACTGCAATCGTGATAGCCTTATCTTACCTCGATAATTTATCTGGCGGATACTATCTTTGTCGATCGTGCGCCAGATTTTTTCTGTCCTCCACCCTTGAGAGTTACCGATGACCACTCGCAATCATTTATTCGCGCCGTACCGCGTGGGCCAGATGGAATTGCCAAATCGCATTCTGATGGCACCCATGACCCGTAATCGCTCGCCACAAAATATTCCCGGCGCGGACGTTGCAGCCTACTATCGGCGCCGGGCGCAAGGCGGAGTCGGACTGATCATCACGGAAGGCACACATATCAATCATGCTGCGGCCAGCGCCTACGTCGATGTACCCTTTTTCTATGGAGAAGAGGCATTGGCCGGCTGGCAACGGGTGGTCGATGAGGTGCATGCCGCCGGGGGCAAGATCGCGCCCCAGTTGTGGCACGTAGGCGCCCTGCGCGGCCTCGGATTACCCGGCACCTCCCTCGAGCCCTACCCGGATGTACCGGCTTTCACCCCGTCCGGCTTGCTGAAGCCCGGTCGACCCAACGGCTACAGCATGGCCCAGAAAGATATCGATGAGATTGTCGACGCCTTCGCCCAGGGCGCCGCCGATGCGCAACGACTCGGGTTCGACGCCATCGAATTGCACGGTGCCCACGGGTACCTGATCGACCAGTTTTTCTGGGAAGGCACCAATCAGCGCAGTGACAGCTACGGGGGCAGTATCGAAAAACGCACCCAGTTTGCGGTGGATATTATCAGCGCCGTGCGCGCCCGGGTGGGACCGGACATGCCAGTTATATTGCGTTTTTCCCAGTGGAAGCTGGTGGACTACGAAGCCCGCCTGGCGCAATCGCCCCAGCAGCTGGAGCGCTTTCTTACACCACTTGTCAACGCCGGCGTCGATGTATTCCATTGCAGCACGCGGCGTTTCTGGGAGCCGGAATTTGCGGATTCCGACCTCAATCTGGCTGGCTGGACCAAGAAACTTACGGGCAAATCCACCATTACAGTGGGCAGCGTCAGTCTCGAGCAGGATTTTATCGATGAGCAGGCCCGCGGCATTTCCACCCACGCCGAACCCGCCTCACTGCGCAACCTGTCGGCGCTACTCGAGCGGGGGGATTTCGACATGGTTGCGGTGGGCCGCTCGTTAATTGCCAACCCCGACTGGCCGCTGCTGATCAAGGGTGGTCGCGAACAGGATCTGCTGGCTTACGACAAAGCCAACCTTGAAACGCTACTCTGACCGCCCAGACTCAATCGTCGGCGTGCCCACTACGGACAAACCGCCGATGTTTTTTTGCCGCAGTGGGCGCACATCGTTACAATTGCGGCCCTCTTTTATAGCCGATTATCTGTCATGAATATTCTGATTATAGGTGCTGGCGGTCGCGAACACGCGCTGGCCTGGAAGGCCGCGCAAAGCGCCGGCGTCGAGCGGGTCTACGTGGCCCCCGGCAACGCCGGAACGGCCCTCGAACCGACCCTCGAAAATGTACCCATCGCCACTGACGACTTCCCTGCACTGGCGGCCTTTGCTACCGAACGGCAGGTCGCATTGACCATCGTGGGCCCGGAACAGCCCCTTGTGGCCGGGATCGTCGATTATTTTCAGGCCCGCGGGCTCCGTATCTTTGGCCCCAGCAAGGGCGCTGCACAACTGGAGGGCTCCAAGGCCTTCACCAAGGATTTTCTGGCCCGCCATGGCATTCCCACCGGCGATTATCAAAGTTTTACCGAGGTGTCGGCGGCCATCGGATACCTGCGGGACAAAGGCGCCCCCATCGTCGTCAAGGCGGATGGTCTGGCCGCAGGCAAGGGTGTCATCGTGGCCATGGACCTGGGCGCAGCGGAGGCTGCGGTGCGGGACATGTTGGCCGGCAACGCTTTCGGAGAAGCCGGACACCGGGTGGTCATTGAAGAATTTCTCGAGGGCGAGGAAGCGAGCTTTATCGCGATGGTGGACGGCGTCAACGTGTTGCCGATGGCCACCAGCCAGGATCACAAGCGGGTTGGTGACGGGGACATGGGGCCCAACACCGGCGGCATGGGCGCCTACTCCCCAGCACCGGTGGTCACAGCATCCGTGCATCGCAGGATCATGGAGGAAGTGATTCTACCCACCGTGCGCGGCATGGCCGCGGAAGGTAACGATTACACAGGGTTTTTGTATGCTGGCCTGATGATCTCCCCCGATGGCTCACCCAAAGTGATTGAATACAACTGCCGCTTCGGAGATCCGGAAACGCAACCGATTATGCTGCGCCTGAAATCCGACCTGGTGGGCTTGTGCAGCGCTGCCCTCGAGCAACGGCTCAACACTGTTGCCATAGAGTGGGATGCGCGCAAGGCAGTGGGTGTGGTGATGGCGGCCGGGGGATATCCCGGCGATTACCGCAAGGGCGACATTATCCGCGGACTACCCGCGGAAGCGGCGGATGCCAAAGTGTTTCACGCCGGCACACAACTGGTCGACGGCCAGGTCACCACCCAGGGCGGGCGGGTACTGTGCGTGACGGCCCTGGGGGATACGGTGTTGGCGGCACAACAAAAGGCCTATGAGATAGCCGAGAAAATTCACTGGCCCGGTAGTTTTCACCGCACCGATATCGGTTACCGGGCGATAGCGCGGGAAAAAAATCAGTAAAAAAGATTTACACCCGCGCTACCTTGCGCTCCGCCGACCACTGGCGCAGGTCCTCGATGCGTTCCGCCATAATGGCCGAAATTGGACTGGTACTGGCAATTTCTTCGAGCAGTAGAGCATCACTTACCGCTATCTCACTGGCACGCGCCGAGTACAGGGCCGACACAATGGCCTGTTCGATTTCCGCACCGGAAAATCCCGCGCTGGCCGCCGCGAGTTGTGGCAGGGAAAACATCGCCGGATCGAGGTCCCTGGCGCGCAGGTGGATGGCGAAAATATCCTGCCGCACGTCCTGTTGCGGCAGATCCACGAAAAATATTTCGTCAAAACGGCCCTTGCGCACCAGTTCCGGGGGCAGACTGGAAATATCGTTGGCGGTTGCGACCACAAATACGCGAGAGGTGCGCTCCGCCATCCAGGTTAACAGAGTTCCCAGTACGCGCCGCGCTACACCCGACTCGTCATGGCCAACGGCCAGTCCTTTCTCGATCTCATCGAACCACAACACACAGGGCGCGACGCGCTCCGCCAATGCCAGGGATTCCCGCAGATTGCGTTCAGTTTCGCCGTGATATTTGTTATACAACGCCCCCATATCCAGTTTCAGCAGGGGCAGCTGCCACAACCCGGCCACCGCCTTGGCCGCCAGACTTTTGCCGCCGCCCTGCACCCCCAGCAACAGAACCCCCCTGGGGCTATCCGGGTGACTCTCGCCACTTTCGCTAAACGCGGATTTGCGTTTGGTCAGCCAGGCCCGGAAGTTCGCCATGCCGCCCACGTTGGCAAAACTCTCGGTGCGGTACTCGAAACTTAGCAGCCCATCCATATCCATCAAGCGAAACTTGGCCCGATTGACCTCGGAAATGTCGGTGTCTGTGATGGCGCCGTCGTCGACAATCGCGCCCCGCGCCAGACGCCGCACCTCGCTGTGAGTTAACCCCTGCAGGTTCGACACCAGTTTGCGCAGGGTTTCGCTGTCGGTTTTGACTTTGGCCACACCGTTTTTCCTGGCCCAACGCTGCGCTTCTTCCCGCACCAGACCCAGAATTTGTTCGTCATCCGGGAGAGACATTGCGAAGCGGGCGCTGAGGCGCGACAGCTCCGGTGGCAGGTCGATACGGTGGCTGATCAATACCACCGTCACCGAACCCTGTCGGTGTCGCAACGCTATGTCCTTTAGCTGGCGTACCTGTACGGGATGCTCGGCACCTAACCAATGGTGGAAATCGCACAGCGCATAGATGCCCGGTTCCGCGCGGGATTTTATATGCTCGAGTATCTGTTGCGGCTCACCATGCTGAAGCGCAGCGTCGAGTTGCAGTCCAAATGTGTGGCGTTTCAACCCATCCGTCACCGACCACCGGAACAGACTGGTGTCCCGGGCCTCGGCGACCCGCCGTAACAGCTCCACCGCCCGCTGCTCATCGTGGGTTTCGAGGGCGATCAGGGCAATACCCCCGTCAATAACCAGCGCCAGATCGTGGGCGTCCTGCATCAGCGCGCCATCCTCTGCAACCAGACCGCCAGCCCCTGGGCGTTAAGCGCCATATCACCGGCCAGCAATTGTTGCGCCGCCGCCTCGCCCAGTTCCGGCGCACAGGTAAGTAATCCATCTAACTCTCTTTTGCTGATCGCCGCGCAAATCGCGGCTTCCGGCGACTCGCTATTGCGATGCGCCAGGGCGATATCCCGATAGGCCAGAATCCCCGCACGCAGTAACTCGGCCATGGCCGCAGGATTCTCCAGCAGGCAAAAATGGGTCAGATAGATGCGCTGTGGCTGGTAACCCATGAGCAAATCCAGTGACGCCAGGAATTTGTCCGGATCAAACTGTACCGGCGTGGTAGTCGGAATCAGATAGCGGCCGTTACTGCCGGCCATTTCCGGGTAGGACAGCCCAAAGTTATCACCGCTAAACCAGCCTTTACTGCGCTCATCCCAGATGCAAAAATGGTGCTCGGCGTGACCCGGGGTATGGCGAATCGACAATTTGCGACCCGCCAGATCAAGTACCGAATGGTCCTGCGCTGTCTGGATTCGATCCGCCGGTACCGGCTGTATGTTGCCGTAGAGCGCGTCAAATTGCTCGCGCCCGTACACGGCAATGGAACCCTCCACCAGGCGCGTTGGATCGACCATATGTCGCGCTCCCCGTGGATGTACGACCAGGGTGGCCTCGGGCAGCACCTGCATCAACTGGCCCACACCGCCGGCATGATCCAGATGGACGTGGGTGGGGATTACATAGCGTACCTGCTCGGGGCGCATTTTTTTTTGCGCCAGCAGTGTTTGAATGCGCGGGACAGTCGCATTGATACCGGTCTCGATCAGGGCCGCTTCGTCACCCTCTTCCAGCAGGTAACAACAGGCGCCGCCGGGGCGTACGTAATCCGCGTCGATGCAGGTTATACCGTGACCGAGATCGGTGTAATGAGGCATTCGAGAATTTTCCGCTTTCCCTTTAACCGGATATTTTAGCTACAATTGACCCCTGCAGACACCGGGGACTTCGATGATGCCCGACCGTTACTTATCACCGCTCGAGAAATTGCTGGTGGAATCCGACAAAGCCCTGCGTATCCTCACCGGAGTCGGCACGGCCGCCGGTAAAAAGTCCCCCGGGGAAGGCTGTGCGGATGGATCTCTGGACGCGACGCAAAAGCGCCGTGCGGCAGGACTTATGCGTGTCAATCACAGTGGTGAGATCTGCGCGCAGGCCCTGTATCAGGGCCAGGCCCTTACGGCAAAACTGGCCGATACCCGCGTGCAAATGGATCAGGCCGCCGCAGAAGAAATGGATCATCTCGCCTGGTGCGAGCAGCGGTTACAGGAGCTCGACAGCCGCCCCAGTGTACTTAACCCCCTGTGGTACGCGATGTCATTTGCAATTGGCGCTTCAGCCGGGCTGATCAGTGACCGCCTCAGTTTAGGCTTTGTCGCTGCCACCGAGGAACAGGTGTGCCAGCATTTGCAAAAGCACCTGCACAAATTACCCGCCGACGACCACAAAAGCCGCGCGGTGGTGGAACAAATGCTCAGGGATGAGGCCGGGCACGCCGAGACGGCCAGACTGGCGGGGGGCATGACGTTTCCGGATCCGGTAAAAAAATCCATGGCGCTGGCGTCCACGGTGATGACGCGCAGCAGTTATGTCATCTAGGCCAACTCCACCAGGGGCAAGCGGCCCCCGATAACCAGGCCGCTGTGCTTTTTAATCCAGGTAAGCGCGCCTACTCCTGGCCCCGGGCCACCCGAATGCCCCGCACAATTTCGATAATCAGTTGCTTGACCCAGTTGTGTAGCGGCGAGTTGATGGTACGGCGATGCTGTACCAACACCGCGGGAATCACCGGATCCGGATTAAGAATTTCCGGATAGGGTTTGCGTACGATCTCATAAAACTCACCCTCGTGCTTGAGGTCGTCCATGGTCGCCAGCATCAGGCAATCCGTGGAGTGCAGGGTATCGAGGGCCGTCATTAGCTGATTGGTGATCAGCAATTTTTTACGGCTACGCCCCATTTTCGCCAGGGTCTTGTCAAAACGACTGTCGCTGTAGGGTGACACTTTGTCGGCGATCAGCAGGAAGTACTGAATAAACGGATACGCCAGCATCTGATCGAGGGTGATGTCCCCGTTCTCGAGCGGGTGACCGCGACGCATCCACACTGCCGGGGTAAAATCACCCAGCGGGGTCACCACGAAATCCTTCGGCAATTTCTTTTCGACTTCCAGGGCAAAATCCACATCGCCGGACTCCAGTTCCTGGACATATACGTCCTGGGAGCTGGACAGGGCGATGCACACGCCAGGGGCCTGCTGTTGCAGGATTTGGCTTAATTTCGGGACCACCTGCACCGCGAGGAATTCCGGTGCCACCAGGCGCAGAGAGCCCTCAAATACCTCCGGGCGAAAATTCTGTTGCGCCAGGATCTCGTTAATGCCGTTGAGAACCTGCGGTAGTTGCCGTTCGATCTCGAGGGCCCGCGGGGTGGGAACCAGGCCGCGGCCACTGCGGGTAAACAACGGATCCGAAAACACGCCACGCAAGCGCAACAGGGTTTTACTCATTGCCGGTTGAGTAACGAACAGACGCTCCGCGGAGCGCGTCACGTTGCGCTCCTCCAGTAGTACTTGCAGTGCAACCAGCAGGTTGAGGTCAACGCGGGAGAGGGAATCGATAGGCATAATATGTGCGGCGGTTATTAGTAATTCGAAAATAGTACATCAAGCTTATATAAAAGACTCTGGGAAATTAACCCATAAACCCTCGAATACCGATCCTCGAAAATCGCAGACAAGAGTATAAACATGACCGAAAGGAATATGTTAAATAGAAAAAATATATTTGATTCATGTTTGAAAGGCTACTATATTGACCTCGTAGTTGGCAAGCGTCGGACCTAGGATCCTTTGCCAACGGTTCTTCTTCCTAACCCCCCTGTATCATACTTTTGGGGAGCTTCGGCTCCCCGTTTTTTTGCCTGCGCCAAGGTCTGTGGCGCCCAGATTAAATTTCTGTGTCCCCTTCGATAGCGTAGCTGTGGGCAATGGCCACGCCCGCCTTGCCCAGCATGATGGAGGCGGAACAGTATTTTTCCGCGGAAAGCTCCACGGCGCGCCGGACCTGAGTTTCCTTCAGATTTTTTCCGCCAACCACAAAATGGATATTGATTTCGGTAAACACGGCGGGCACTTCGTCCGCCCGTTGCGCGCGTAGTTCCGCGCGGCAGGACGTCACCGCCTGCCGACTTTTGCGCAGAATACTCACCACGTCAAAACTGGCGCAACCGCCCATTCCCAGCAACAACATTTCCATCGGCCGCACACCCATATTTCTGCCGCCGTGATCTTCGGGTCCGTCCATCACCACCGCGTGCCCGCTGCCAGATTCGCCTAGAAACATGGCATTCTCTACCCACTTGACCGTCGCTTCCATAACGCCTCCTCTTAATTCGCCGGCAAGACTACCATATCGCGGGAGCAACCGGACGCAACGGTTGCATTTTCACGTATCTGAGGCAAACTACGCCATTGGCGGCGGATAAACGAAGATAATTGCTGCGCCACACAAGAGCACAATGGAGAAGCGCCTTGACCCTGTCACCGATTACACCCCATATCCCGAACTTTGAAGAATTCCTCGCCCACTGCCATCGACGCCGTTATCCGGCCAAAAGTACCCTGATCTATGCGGGTGACAGCGG
>JBFJMM010000090.1:0-8560 GCA_041633885.1 Porticoccaceae bacterium | reverse complement strand
TGAGCCCACCAATCACCTCGATATGGACATGCGCGCTGCGCTGATTATCGGCCTGCAGCAATTTACCGGGGCGGTGGTTGTGGTATCCCATGACCGGCATCTGCTGCGCACGGTGGTGGATGAGTTGTATGTGGTGCGCGACAAAACGGTTGTGCCGTTTACCGGTGACCTGGACGATTATCAGCGTACGGCGATGGTGGCACAGCAGCAACAACCGCCCAGCGAGCGCGCGGTCGGCGATCGCCAGCAACAAAAACGTCGCGACGCCGCCCTGCGTCAACACACCGTGGCACAGCGTCAGCACCTGGCCAGTCTGGAAGAGCGGCTGGAGCAACTGCAGGGGCGTGTGGACGAGTGCGATGCGCAATTGGCCGCAGACAATCTTTACACCTCACAGCGCAAATGCCAGCTGGAAGAGCTATTGCAGGAGCGTAGTAGGCTGCACGCGCAGGTGCAGGAGCTTGAGGAAAGCTGGTATCAGGCCCACGAAGACCTGGAGCAGCGCGTGCAAATGTTTCTGGAGCAGGCCGGTTAAACAGTTGGGTCAGGCCACCATCGGGCAGGAGCGGAAAACCAGTTCGCGGTAGTTGCGCACAAACTGCTCGGCGCTGCCCGTCGCTTTGGCGTGAAAGTGACGGTGCCAGAATTTGGCCATACCCCCGATATCCCCCGCAGCAGGCAGGGGCAGATTGGTGCGTTTGTAGATTAACCAGGCAATTGCCGTGGCGTACTTCAGATTGGTTACCAGCTCGCTGTGTGGGTCCCGTAAAAAGCTGTGTTGTCCCGCCATGCCGCGGATGATGCTGGCGAGTTCAGGGTGATTAATCAGATACTTGTCCCAGATAGCCCGGTGTGTGGCCGGGGAAATATGGTAGATGCCGACGAGGCGCTTTTCTTTCAGACAGAAACCGAGCCCGGATTCCTGAGCAGCGGTGCCAAGCAACAGATTTTCCGCCGCCGGTGACCAGTCGCCCAGCATTTTCAGTGTGTCGCGGATGACCATATGACGCAACTCGTCAGCAGAAAAAATCATATTTCCCCCGGTATGGACACCCAGTGTGGGCGCTCCTGATGTTGTTATTTTACCCAGCCATCAATTGTTATCAGCTTATCGTATGAGTTTCTGTCTAATATTATGTTAATTTTTAGCAGGTTATATAGTTAAATTCAACAAAAAAATCATAAAAATAAGATAACTTGGTAAACTTGAATCCAGGAACCGCTTAAAAACTGACCAATTCCCCCTGTCGTCGCCATTTGCTATCTTGATCCGGCGACTTTCAGCTGGAACATACGGACAGTTGCGGCGTGTAGAAATCTGAAGCATATTGGTCTTCCTAGCCTGCTGCTGGCATACCAGTGAACGGAATCGGGGTTTTTCAGGGGGACATTACCAGCCTCAACGTCGACGCCATCGTCAACGCTGCCAACGGCCGTCTGGCCGGTGGCGGTGGGGTGGACGGCGCGATTCACCGCGCCGCCGGTAAAGACCGTCTGCGGGCAGCCTGCGCCAGGCTGGGGTCCTGCCCAACCGGGGAGGTGCGTGTTACTCCTGGTTTTGATCTGGCGGCGCGGGGCATCATTCACGCCGTTGGTCCGGTCTGGCAAGGTGGTGGCGAGGGGGAAGATCGCCTGTTGGCCAGCTGTTATCGCAACGCTTTGCAGGCCGCCGCCAACTACGGCTTCAAGACCATCGCGTTTCCCGCCATTAGCTGTGGTACCTATTGTTTTCCGCCACAACGGGCCGTTTCCATCGCAGTGCGCGAGGTGCGAGCCGAATTACTCAAGCGCCCGGAAATCAAGCAGGTAATATTTTGCTGTTTTGACGAAAATATGGCCAACCTGTACCGCCTGGCACTGGCTGAGCAGGGCTCCTAGCTGGTCAACGGCGCCGCCAAGCGCCGCGATTGCCAGCCTCCGGATTACAACGCCGGAATGTCGTATTTTTCGCCGTAGTGGCGAACCACAAAATCGATATCCTTGTCGCCGCGACCGGACAGGTTGATGAGGATGGTGCTGTCGTTTTTCTCCCTGGCCAGTTGCAATGCGTAGGCCACCGCGTGGGCCGATTCGATAGCGGGAATGATACCTTCCAGTCGCGAAAGTTCGAAAAATGCCGCAATCGCTTCATCATCGTTTATGGTCTGATAATTCACCCGGCCGAGATCCTTGAGATAACTGTGCTGCGGTCCCACCGCCGGATAGTCGAGGCCGCTGGCCACGGAGTAAACCTGCTGCGGTTCCCCGTCGGCATCCTTGAGCATGTAGGATTTAAAGCCGTGCATAACGCCGGGCTCGCCCTTGGTCAATGTCGCAGCGTGTTCGCCGGGTTGCTGTAAATTCCGGCCTGCCGGTTCCACGCCGTGTAAGGCTACAGGGTCCTCGAGAAAGGGGGTAAATATGTCGATGGCGTTGGATCCACCGCCGACACAGGCAACAATGTGATCCGGCAGGGAGCCGGTCATCTCGGTAAACTGGCGGCGGGCTTCAGCGCCGACAATGGATTGAAAATCTCTGACCATCATGGGAAATGGATGGGGTCCGACGACCGAGCCAATGGCGTACAGCTGGGTGACCGGATCGGCGAGGTAGGCTTCGAACGCGGCGTCCACGGCCTCCTTGAGCGTCTTGCGCCCGTGGCTAACGGGAATCACCCTGGCCCCAAGGATATGCATGCGCACCACGTTGGGGTGCTCCTTTTCGATGTCGATTTCGCCCATATAGATATCGCACTCCAGCCCAAGTAGCGCGGCCGCGGTCGCCAGTGCAACGCCGTGCTGGCCAGCGCCGGTTTCGGCGATGACCT
The DNA here is from genome assembly GCA_041633885.1 of Porticoccaceae bacterium. Taxonomy (GTDB): domain Bacteria; phylum Pseudomonadota; class Gammaproteobacteria; order Pseudomonadales; family Porticoccaceae; genus JBFJKD01. The sequence goes on along the minus strand of JBFJMM010000090.1, from coordinate 5,754 downwards.
TGCGTTTGCCCATTTTTTTGGCGAGGAGTGCTTCCCCGAGACAATGGTTGATCTTGTGGGCACCGGTGTGATTCAGATCCTCCCGCTTGAGGTAAATTGCCGCGCCGTATTTACGCGATAAATTTTGCGCGTGAAAAATTGGACTCGGACGTCCGACGTAGTGAACATAAAGGGCATTGAGTTGCTGCTGAAATGCCGGGTCGTCGCGAATTTCCATATACGCTGCGGTGATCTCATCAATTATCTTCTGCAGTTCCGCGGGAATGAAACTGCCGCCGTAGGGTCCAAAATAGCCTGCCGCATCTGGCTGGGCGTGCTTTATCGGTTTGTTCATAAATTTTCCTGGAAAATCGGGTTATAGATAACTGCAATTGCTCCACCGGCCAGGCAAAACCAGGAAGACCCGGCTTGCTGTTTATCTTCGAGGGTGAGTACCCTAATATTTAACGCTGATGGTAGCATAGCTATTGAGCATCGCCATGGGCGCTGCTGCGGAGGAAATATGACCAGGAACATGGTTGCACCGGTACGCTTTGTGGTGCTTACCCTGATAGCCGTACTGCTGGGTTGGGGTGGGTCGAGTCTGGCGGGGGAGTTCGGGCCTGCTCCCCACCGGCTGGTACTGCAGGTGAGCAGTGGCGACGAAAGCGTGCAGGCGCTGGCCCTCGATAACGCCGTAAATGTGCAAAAAGCCCTGGGCATCGACAATGTCGATATCGAAGTGGTGGCCTGGGGCCCCGGATTGAGTTTGCTGACGCAGAACAATCCGCTCGCCCAACGGGTAGCAAATTTGTTGCAGTTTGATATTCGTTTCACCGCCTGTGGCAACACCATAGATACTCAAACCCGCGCAACGGGTGTTGCGCCGCTGTTGCTTGACAGCGTCGCTGTGGTTCCGGCGGGTGTGGTACATATCATGCAATTGCAAAAACAGGGCTACGTGTACATCAAACCGTGACCCGCTCAGGTTAATCGATGCGGTCGCGGATGGCGTTAGACCGCGCGGTTTATCCCCGGCGGAGTATTCGCGAACCGATCGTGCACAGATGACGCAGATCAACTGCATAGCAAAGCCCCGGCTCCTTTTGTAGTCGCACTGAATACCGCCGAAGTACAGTATGTCCCTGAAGTACAACAGGGGTGCACGGAAAAACTGCCGAACATGGCTTACCCGCGATGCGGGTGCGTTATGTCGGCTTTTTGCGGGCCAACCAAAACACATCGAGGACCAGTATCGTGGACTCCCGTCATGAAACCCCACCGGATGCGATGACCCAGCGCGTAGAGGCCAGCCCTTCGCACACCATTAGCGTGAATTTATCCAGGGCACTGATGCACACGGTCGAGTTAGATCCGGGGCTGGTCGAGTTTTTACAACAACCCAAACGCGCCATTACCGTTAATTTTCCGGTCGATATGGATGACGGATCCGTACGCATGTTTCAGGGGTATCGGGTGTTGCACAGCCGCGCACTGGGGCCTGGCAAGGGGGGGGTTCGCTACCACGCCGCCCTGGACCCGGAAGAAGTCCACTCGTTGGCGGCCCTGATGACCTGGAAATGCGCCCTGATCAACGTGCCCTTCGGGGGTGCAAAGGGCGGCGTGGTTTGCGATCCAAAGAGTTTAAGCGTTAATGAATTACGCCGTATTACGCGGCGCTATATCGCCGAACTGGGTGACAATATTGGACCTCATACGGATATCCCGGCACCCGATTTATACACCAACGAACAAACCATGGCCTGGATCTACGATACCTACGACATTATGCATCCCGGACAAAATAATCTGGCGGCCGTGACCGGTAAACCGGTCGGTATGGGTGGTTCGGACGGGCGCCGCGAAGCCACCGGTCGGGGCTGCTGGCTGGTGACCGAACATTTTCTCCGCAAGGGCCTGGTGCCTGGACTCGACGGTCTCGCGGGCGCCAAAGTGGTCGTTCAGGGAGTGGGTAATGTGGGCTCTGTCGTGGCTCGCTTATTTGCCCAGTCAGGTGCGGTAATTGTTGGCATTGGTGATTCCCAGGGGGGAATATACAACGAGCGGGGCATTGATCTTGGCGCCGCGTTGGCCTACAAAGCGGCGCACGACACCCTGGTTGGTTTGCCGGAGACATTGAGTATCACCAATGCGGGGCTGCTGGAACTCGCCTGCGATATTCTGGTGCCGGCTGCACTGGGTAATCAGATATGCGCGCACAATGCCGCTGCCGTAAAAGCCAGACTGGTGGTCGAAGCTGCCAATGGACCGGTTACCCCGGCGGCGGATGCGCTACTCGCGCAACGCGGTGTGCAGGTGATACCGGATATTCTTGCCAACGCGGGGGGCGTGACGGTCAGTTACTATGAATGGGTGCAGAACCTGGAGAATCACCGCTGGGATCTGGAACTGATCAACCAGCGTCTACAGCACCGCATGGAGCGCAGCGTCGATGCGGTATTCGATCGCTGGCAGGGGCTGCTGGCTGCCGAGGACGGGGGGGACGCGGGGGAGCCGTCGTACCCGGTCGACTTACGCACCGCGGCCCTGGTGGTGGCAATTGAACGGTTGGCGGAGGTGGCTTTGTTGCGGGGCTTCTGGCCCTGACAGCCCCATGCAACTCAAGGGTGCAACGCGCGCTGCCCCTACATGCGTTCCATTACCTCGATACCCAGTAGTTCCAGCCCGGCGGCCAGGGTTCCCGCGGTGATAGCGCACAGCCGCAGGCGACTGTCCCGGGTTGCAACGGGGACCCCTGCCCCCAGTATCGGGCAGTGTTCGTAAAACGTCATATAAATGCTGGACAGTTCGTAAAGGTAAGCGCAGAGAATGTGAGGGTACGCCTGCGCGGCCACCTGATGCAGGGTTTCGTCGAACCTGAGGAGCACCAGGCTCAGCGTCTTTTCCTCAGGGGTGACAATTGCAATATCGGCGTCGGGATGTCCGCCCCCGATTTTTTCCGCCTTGCGAAAAATACCGCGAATACGGGTGTAGGCGTATTGCAGGTAGGGTGCGGTGTTGCCCTCAAAACTGAGCATAGTCGACCAGTTAAAAACGTAGTCGACCGTGCGGGTTTTACTCAGGTCGGCGTATTTTACCGCGCCGATGCCCACCTTGCGCGCCACCTCCCGTCGTTCGGCCGGGGACAGGTCGGGGTTTTTTTGCTCGATAAGGGTTTCCGCCCGTTGCACCGCCTCCTGGAGCAAATCCGCCAGTTTTACCGTGCCGCCGGCACGGGTCTTAAATGGCTTGCCGTCTGCGCCCATCATGGTGCCAAACGGCAGGTGTTCGAGGCTGACGCCAGCTGGCACATAACCGGCCTTGCGCGCGACGACGAATATCTGTTGCATATGCAGCGACTGCCGTGCGTCGATAAAATACATAATGCGGTCGGCGTGCAGTGTCCCACAGCGATACCGCAGGGCGGCGAGGTCAGTAGTGGCGTACAGATAACCACCGTCCGATTTTTTGATGATAACCGGACTCGGGTCACCATTTTTATCCGCGAGTTCGGGGAGAAATACCACCGTTGCGCCCTGATCGACCTGCGCCAGGCCCTGATTTTCAAGGTCTTTTACCACACCGCTCAGCATTGCGTTATAGGCGCTTTCCGGTTTCACATCAGATGGTCTGAGGGTGACGTTCAATTGTCGATAAAGGTCTTCGCTGTGTGCGGTGGAAATATCGATAAACTGTTGCCACAGAGTCAGGCAATGGCGGTCGCCGGACTGTAACTTTACGACATACTGGCGGGCCTTGTCTGCGAAGACCGGGTCGCTGTCAAAATGTTGCTTGGCCTGTTGATAGAAGACTTCCAGATCTTTCAGCGCCAGCTCCGGTTGCGTTTCCTTACCCAGTCTTTCCTCGAGTTCGGCGATCAGCATCCCGAACTGAGTACCCCAGTCGCCCATGTGATTTTGACGAATCACCTGTTGTCCCAGGTATTCGAGCACGCGGGTCACCGCGTCGCCGATGATGGTGCTGCGCAAATGGCCCACGTGCATTTCTTTGGCGAGATTTGGCGAGGAATAATCGACCACCACGGTTTGCGGGGGCTGCGCGCGGGTGACGCCGAGCTGTTGGTCGCGCCCCACGGCATTCAGCGATGTAGACAGAAAACTGCCGGTCAGCCTGATGTTAATAAAACCCGGGCCGGCAATGTTCAGTTCCTCGGCGATACCCTCGAGATCGAGATGATCGATCACCGACTGGGCCAGCTCCCGCGGCTTAACTCCCAGTTTTTTCGCGGCGCCCAGCACACCGTTCACCTGAAAGTCCCCGAATTCTGGTCGTGTACTCGGGGTGATCTGGGGCAAGCAGTCAACCGGGATGCCCGCGGCGGTCATGGCGGCAGCTACGTGGTGATTCAACAAATCGCGAATGCGCATGGATGGGGCTGCCCGAGTGCGTGCGTGGCGGTTAGTCGTGCGCGCCAAGCATCAAGAGTTAAGAGCAGGGATTTTAGTGGCCGGCCCGTGATTTGCAACTGTTCACAGTAAAGTTCCGCAACCGTTCCTGTCTGGTTCTGCGCCTGGGACGCCCCGCGGCCCCCGGACGGTGGCGACTTCAAACGCTTCTGGAAGACCGGCTCCACCGGTGTGTATAATGACAATCCTGTTAACGGCAGCGATCCGTAGGACGATTATCGGTCCTGCAATCCGAAATCCGGAAGTGGCAGAGGAGACACCATTTTGAGCGAACCATCCATACTACAGCAAGGCCTGGACCTGATGATTTACGGTATGGGAATCGTGTTCCTGTTTTTGGTGGTCCTGGTGACGGCGGTCGCGGCCATGTCCCGTGCTATCCAGCGCTACCTGCCCCACCAGGAAAGCCTGCCCCCCAGCGACACCTCCCCTGCGCGTACGGCCGCCAGTCCGCAGGTGGTGCGGGTCATTCAGGCCGCGCTGGACCAGCATCGGCGGCGCAAATAGCGGGGTTTAATGGGTGCCCGCCAGACGCCCGTCCCGCCGCAACCAAAGCGCCTTATTGAGCAACAGATTCACTTTATAAAAACCGCAACTGAGAGTTAATTTGTATGGCTGTCGAGAACAAACCTCTGGGTATTACCGAACTCGTATTGCGCGATGCCCATCAATCCCTGTTAGCAACCCGTCTGCGTCTGGACGACATGCTGCCTGTCGCCGAGCAACTGGATAAGGTCGGTTACTGGTCAATGGAATCCTGGGGAGGGGCGACGTTTGACGCCTGTATTCGCTATCTCGGTGAAGACCCCTGGGATCGCATTCGCCAACTCAAAAAAGCCATGCCCAATACCCCGCAGCAGATGCTGTTTCGCGGGCAGAATATTTTGGGTTATCGCCACTATGCGGACGACGTGGTGACCAAATTTGTGGAACGGGCTGCAATCAACGGCATCGACGTTTTTCGCGTTTTCGATGCCATGAACGACATGCGCAATCTGCGCACTGCGTTGAGTGCGGTCAACAAGGTTGGCAAACACGCCCAGGGTACGATTTCCTACACCGTGAGTCCGGTGCACACATTGCAACTGTGGGTGGATCTGGGGCGTCAACTGGAGGACATGGGGGCCGACTCCATTTGCATCAAGGATATGGCGGGCCTGTTGACACCCTACGTCGGCTATGAACTGGTAAAGCAGCTTAAAGCGGCTGTGGCTATTCCCATTCATATTCAGTGTCACGCCACCACCGGCTTGTCCACCGCCACCTATTTGAAATGTATTGAAGCCGGTATCGACAACGTCGACGCCGCAATTTCGTCCATGTCCATGACCTACGGGCACTCCGCTAC
>JBFJMM010000089.1:0-8576 GCA_041633885.1 Porticoccaceae bacterium | reverse complement strand
TGGCGTTGGTGGTGAGGTGCTCTGCACAGTTTTCTAACGGGACCGATTGAATGTCTAGAGTAGCAAAAAATCCGGTGGCGATACCCAAAGGCGTTGAGGTCCGGCTCAGCGACAGAGATATTTCCGTTAAGGGAAGCCTCGGACAGCTGTCTATGAACGTACACACTTGCGTGGAAATACAGCAGGGTGACAGCGTTTTGACGTTTGCCGCCAAAGATGGTGCACAAACTTCACGGGCACTAGCAGGGACGGTGCGCACCCTTGTGAATAACATGGTGTTGGGCGTCAGTCAGGGATTTGAAAAAAAATTACTGTTGGTGGGGGTAGGCTATCGAGCCCAGGCGCAGGGTAAAAAACTGAACCTGACCCTTGGGTTTTCCCACCCAGTTGAGTACGCAATGCCAGATGGTGTGACGGTCGAGACACCCACCCAGACCGAAGTGGTGCTCCGCGCTGCCGATCGGCAATTGTTGGGTAAGGTGGCTTCCGAAATACGCGGATTCCGTCCGCCAGAACCCTACAAAGGCAAAGGGGTTCGTTATGCGGACGAATTTGTGCGTCGTAAAGAAGCCAAGAAAAAGTAACAGGTATACGATATGAATGGGAAGAAACTAGGTCGTTTACGCCGGGCCCGTCGCGCGCGCGCGAAGATCCAGGAGTCGGGCGCTGTACGCTTATCTGTGCATCGCACGCCGCAACATATTTATGCGCAAATACTGTCTGGTGGTGGCGAGCGAGTATTGGTTAGTGCATCTACGCTGGACAGTGCGTTGCGCGGTGGCAATACCGGCAATATCGACGCCGCGCGGTCGGTGGGTAAACTGATCGCCGAACGTGCAAAGCAAGCGGGTGTCACGCGTATCGCATTTGATCGCAGTGGCTTTAAGTATCACGGTCGCGTTAAGGCGTTGGCCGATGCGGCGCGCGAAGGCGGACTGGAATTTTAAAGGTTGAATCATGGCTAAGAACAACCCCCGAGAAGTGGACCCGAATGAAGGGTTAATGGAAAAACTGGTTCAGGTGAACCGGGTAGCAAAAACGGTAAAAGGTGGACGCATTTTTGGCTTCACCGCATTGACCGTGGTGGGCGACGGCAACGGCCGAGTTGGGTTTGGTCGGGGCAAAGCACGCGAGGTGCCGCTGGCCATTCAAAAGGCCATGGAGGCCGCGCGGCGCAATATGATTCAGGTCGATCTGAAGGGTCACACATTGCAGTATGCAATCAAGGCCAATCATGGCGCTTCAAAAATTTATATGCAGCCGGCATCTGAAGGTACCGGTGTGATTGCTGGTGGTGCGATGCGGGCGGTGCTGGAACTCGCTGGCGTACAGAACGTGTTGGCGAAATGTTACGGCTCGACCAATCCGGTCAACGTGGTGCGCGCTACGTTTAAAGGGTTGCAAACCATGCGGGCGCCGGAAGAAATAGCCGCCAAGCGTGGTAAAACGGTTGAAGAAATCACAGGCTAGATTACCGCCGACAGTGGGGTGTCGCTGGCGCAATTGGGAAGTTGGAACATGGCGAAAGCAAAGCAGATTAAAGTAACTCAGGTGCGTAGCGCGCACGGTCGCCTGCCCGCTCATAAAGCGTGCGCGGCGGGTTTGGGGTTGCGCCGTATCGGTCACACGGTAGCTGTGGAAGACAGTCCGTCGGTGCGTGGCATGATTAATAAAATTTATTACATGGTTAAGGTCGAGGGAGAGTAAGCATGCGCCTCAATACGTTAAGTCCAGCACCAGGGCGCGTACGCGCCGGGAAACGTGTTGGCCGGGGTATCGGCAGCGGCTTGGGCAAAACTGCCGGGCGCGGTCATAAAGGCCAGAAAGCGCGCTCCGGTGGGCGGGTGCGGCCGGGCTTTGAGGGCGGCCAGATGCCGTTGCAAAAGCGCTTGCCGAAATACGGTTTTACATCGCGCATTGGTCGCGTAACCGGCGAAATTCGCCTGGCTGAACTGAACAAGATTGACGGCGATGTGGTTGATTTAGCCGCGTTGCGCGCCGCTGGATTAATTACCGGCGCAATCACGCGGGCCAAGATTTTCCTGTCCGGCGAGTTACATAAAGCGGTGACGGTCAAAGGTCTGTCAATCACCAAAGGCGCCCGTGCCGCGCTTGAGGCGGCCGGCGGCAAGGTCGAAGACGAGAGCACTAATGGCTAAAGCGCCTGGTATGGCTGTCGGCAATCAAAAAGGCCTGGGTGAGCTGTGGGCTCGTCTGCGCTTTTTGTTGCTGGCGATTGTGATTTACCGGATCGGTACACATATTCCGGTGCCCGGGATTAATCCCGATCGCGTGGCCGACCTGTTCAATCAGAATCAGGGCACTATCCTTGGCATGTTCAATATGTTCTCGGGTGGTGCACTGGAGCGCATGAGTATCCTGGCGCTGGGGATCATGCCGTATATTTCCGCGTCGATCATTATGCAGTTATTGACGGCGGTTACTCCGTCCCTGGAGCAACTGAAGAAAGAAGGTGAGTCCGGGCGTCGCAAAATCAGTCAATACACCCGCTACGGTACCGTCCTTTTGGCGATTGTGCAGGGGACCGGGATGGCTTATGGCCTGGCCGGACAGGGTCTCGCCTACTACACCGGTTTTACGTTTTTTCTTATTGCCATCACATCGTTGGTGACCGGTGCAGTGTTTATGATGTGGTTGGGGGAGCAGATTACCGAGCGTGGCATCGGCAATGGCATCTCGATGCTTATTTTTGCCGGTATTGTCGCCGGACTGCCCAGCGCGTTGGGGCAGGCATTCGAATCGGCACGCCAGGGCGACCTGAATATTCTGGTGCTGTTTATCGTCGGCATCATCGCGATAAGTGTGGTGTATTTTGTGGTGTTTATCGAGCGCGGTCAGCGTCGAATAACGGTAAATTACGCACAGCGTCAACAGCAGGGCCGTAAGTCATTTGGCGCGCAGAGCAGCCATTTGCCATTGAAAGTGAATATGGCCGGCGTAATCCCTGCGATTTTTGCCAGCAGTATTTTGTTGTTTCCATCGACCCTCGCGGCTATGTTTGGTCAGGGCGCAGGAGCGCCGGACTGGTTGCAGGACGTGTCCCTGTTTCTCGGGCCGGGTCAACCGCTGCACGTGTTGCTGTTCGCTGGACTGATTATATTTTTCTGCTTCTTCTATACGGCTTTGACATTTAATACCCGGGAAGTGGCGGACAATCTAAAGCGCGGTGGTGCCTATTTGCCAGGCATTCGCCCCGGAGATCAAACCGCGAAGTATGTCGATGGTGTGGTCACGCGTCTGACGCTGGTGGGTGGTTTGTATATGGCCGGCGTGTGTTTGTTGCCACAGTTTTTGAATGTGTACTTCAACGTACCGTTCTATCTGGGGGGAACGTCATTATTGATTGCGGTGGTGGTCACCATGGACTTTATGGCGCAGGTGCAGTCGCACATGATGTCCAATCAATATGACTCGTTGCTAAAAAAAGCGAACATGAAAGGGTATGGCGGCGGCCTGCGCTGATCGAATTGAGGTGAGAAAATGAAAGTAAGAGCGTCTGTTAAGAAAATCTGCCGCAACTGCAAAGTGGTGCGACGTAAGCGCGTAGTGCGGGTTATTTGTAAGGTGGAGCCGCGCCACAAGCAGCGTCAGGGTTAGGGCGAACAGTAGGTTATTGATTTTTATTGGTTTCGGAGCTATCCTGTTGCGCCTTTTTGCCAGCCTGACCCATCGCGGATGGGCGTGGCAAGAGGGTCCGGCGCGCGGGATTGATTCGGGAAGATACACATGAACAGTACAGTTGGAGTAATGTAAATGGCCCGTATTGCCGGCGTCAATATACCAGACAACAAACATGCGGTGATCTCGCTCACCTATGTTTACGGCGTGGGACAGACCACGGCCAAAAAAATCTGCAGCGATGTCGGCATTTCGCCTTCAGTGATGATGAGCGAGCTGACGGCGGAGCAACTCGACGACGTGCGCAACGCGGTGGCCAGGTTTAGCGTTGAAGGGGATTTGCGTCGGGAAGTCAATATGAACATCAAGCGTTTGATGGATCTCGGCTGTTACCGCGGGATCCGCCACCGCCGTGGATTGCCGTTGCGTGGGCAACGCACCAAAACCAACGCTCGCACGCGCAAAGGGCCGCGCAAACCGATCAAGCGCTAGCCCTGTGCGTTGTATGCAGTATTAAACAACGCTGGTTAGTCACCCAGAATTTGAGAACGAAAGAGCGAACCCAGGAAAGTATCTGTTATGGCGAAAACACCGGCGAAGACTACGCGTAAAAAAGTCAAACGCACTGTAATTGACGGCATTGCTCATATTCACGCGTCGTTCAATAACACGATCATCACCATCACCGACCGCCAGGGTAATGCGCTTAGCTGGGCGACCTCCGGTGGTTCCGGTTTTCGCGGTTCCAGAAAAAGTACGCCCTTTGCGGCCCAGGTGGCGGCAGAACGCGCCGCGGTTGCGGCACAGGAGTTCGGTTTGCAAAATCTCGATGTCGAGGTCAAGGGCCCAGGCCCGGGACGGGAGTCCGCGGTGCGCGCCCTCAACAACACCGGGCTGAAAATTACCAATATCACCGACGTGACGCCGATTCCACACAATGGCTGTCGTCCCCCTAAAAAACGTCGCGTGTAAAGAGGATCCATACCGATGGCAAGATATCTTGGCCCAACTTGCAAACTGTCCCGCCGGGAAGGCACCGACCTGTTTCTAAAAAGCGGCATTCGCCCCCTTGAGTCCAAGTGCCGGGCGGAAAGCATACCCGGACAGCACGGTCAGCGGCGTACGCGCCTGTCGGATTACGGCGTACAGTTGCGGGAAAAGCAAAAGGTTCGTCGTCTTTACGGCATCCTCGAAACGCAGTTCCGCAATTACTACAAAGCGGCCGCGGGTCAACGGGGGGCAACCGGCGAAAATTTGTTGTGCTTGCTGGAACAGCGTCTGGACAATGTAGTTTACCGCATGGGGTTCGGTTCCACCCGTGCCGAGGCGCGGCAACTGGTGTCCCACAACTGCGTGCTGGTGAATGGTAAAAAAGCCAACGTTCCCTCGTTCCAGGTTAACGCTGGCGATGTGGTCAGTATTCGTGAAAAATCCAGAAACCAGCTGCGTATTCAATCGGCGCTGCAACTCGCTGCTCAGCGCGGTGAGGTAGAGTGGGTCGAGGTTGATGCAGGAAAAATGCAGGGTACCTACAAGCGCCTGCCGGATCGGGCCGATTTACCCGCCGAGATCAACGAAAACCTTATTGTGGAACTTTACTCAAAGTAAGGATCAACTAAGGATCAAGTAAGGCTTAAAGTGACCCTAACAGGTATGTCTATGCAAAATTTAGCGAACGAATTGCTTACCCCGCGCACCATTGATGTTACGGAGTACAGCCCGAATCACGCCAAGGTGGTCCTCGAACCCCTGGAGCGCGGGTTTGGGCATACGCTGGGTAACGCGTTGCGCCGCATACTATTGTCATCCATGCCAGGCTGCGCGATCGTCGAGGCAGAAATTGAAGGTGTGCTGCACGAGTACAGTGCCCTCGAAGGCGTACGTGAAGATGTCATTGAAATTTTATTGAATCTCAAAAACGTAGCGCTGGTCATGCACGGCAAGGACGACGTGTTGTTGACCTTGAGCAAAACCGGCACCGGCCCGGTAACCGCGGGCGACATTCAGACCGATGCCAGCGTCGAAATCAAGAATCCCGACCATATTATTGCCAACGTGTCGGGAAAAACGGGACTGACCATGCGCCTGCGCGCGCAGCGCGGCCGGGGTTACCAGCCCGCGGATAGTGTGCACGGGGATGAAGACGAGACGCGGGCCATTGGCCGTTTACACCTCGACGCGTCCTTTAGCCCGGTACGTCGCGTGTCCTATGTGGTGGAAAGCGCCCGGGTCGAGCAACGCACTAATCTGGATAAACTGGTGCTGGATCTGGAAACGAATGGAACCATTGATCCGGAAGAGGCAATTCGCCGGGCGGCCACCATTTTGCAACAGCAACTGGCCGTGTTTGTCGACCTCGAGAGCGAGAAGAAAGCTGCACCCGTTGAGAAGGAAGATCAGATTGATCCCATTCTGCTGCGCCCGGTCGATGATCTGGAGTTGACCGTACGCTCGGCCAACTGCCTCAAGGCGGAAAGTATTTATTACATCGGTGATTTGATTCAGCGCACCGAAGTGGAGCTACTGAAAACCCCGAACCTGGGCAAGAAGTCGCTTACTGAAATCAAGGATGTGCTGGCGTCCCGCGGTCTGTCCCTGGGAATGCGTCTCGAAAACTGGCCGCCAGCCAGCCTTAGAAAGGAAAGCGAAAGCATTTAGGAGGCGCGCCCGGCTGGGTTAGCACCGGTGCTCAGATAGTAACCGTCTGCAGGAATTGAATGTTATGCGTCATCGTAAAAGTGGCCGTCAGTTAAATCGCAACAGCTCGCATCGCCGCGCTATGTTTCGCAACATGGCAGCATCCCTGGTGGAGCACGAAGTGGTGAAAACCACGCTCCCTAAAGCTAAGGAGCTGCGGCGGGTTGCGGAGCCGTTGATTACCCTGTCGAAGGTGGACAGCGTGGCCAACCGCCGTCTGGCGTTTGATCGGTTGCGCGATAAAGCGGCCGTCGGCAAATTGTTCAACGACCTGGGCCCCCGCTATGAGGCGCGGCCGGGTGGCTACCTGCGGATTCTCAAATGCGGCTACCGTACCGGCGATAGTGCACCCATGGCTTATGTGGAATTAGTGGGTCGCCAGGTGTCGGCCGACGCTGAGGTGGTGGAAGACGCGACCGCAGAGTAGTACCTATCAGAGTAGTACCTATACCGATACAAAAACCGGGGCTGTCCCCGGTTTTTTTTGGCCGATGAAAAACTGCCTGAATGATTGTCCTGCTGTCTGGTCGAGGTAACGCCTGAGTGGATAACGGATGGCAACAGCTGATGTTCCTTAAATTTTGGCCACGGCACCCCGACATCGTCGTGTTTTCGGTTAATTGTGGTTTTTGCTATGCTGACGCACTCGCACTACGGGGCTAGTAGCCACTTTGGCAATCAAATCGGGATGATGAAAAAAAGGATTATGGTGGCAAGTGCGTGCCAGATTCCGCAACAGCGATGGAGATCAGGCTATGACCGATATTGTAAAAAAGAAAATCATGGTAAACGGCCGACAGATGGCCTACGTCGAACAGGGGCAGGGGGATCCGATCGTGTTGCTGCACGGCAATCCCACGTCGTCCTACCTGTGGCGCAATATCGTACCCCATCTCGCCGGGTTAGGCCGTTGTATCGTGCCCGACCTGATTGGCATGGGCGATTCCGACAAACTGGAGCCGAGCGGCCCAGATCGCTACACGTTTGCTGAACACAGCACGTATCTGGACGGTTTTTTCTCGGCGCTGGGTATTCAGCGCAATGTGGTACTGGTTATTCACGACTGGGGTTCGGCGCTGGGCTTTCACTGGGCCCGTCGCTTCCCCGAGGCTGTGCAGGGCATCGCTTACATGGAGGCGATTGTTTGTCCCCTGAACTGGGAACAATGGCCCGCTGCGGCCGTCGATATATTTCGGGCGATGCGCTCACCCGCCGGTGAAGATATTGTGTTGGCTAAAAACCGGTTTATTGAAAACATATTGCCGTCCTCTATTTTGCGAAAATTAACGCCAGAAGAAATGGACGAATACCGCCGACCGTTCCTGCGCGGTGGCGAGGATCGCCGTCCCATGCTTACCTGGCCGCGCCAGATTCCACTTGGTGGGGAGCCCGAAGATGTGGTGCGCATTGTTACCGACTACGGCAAGTGGTTGGCGTCGTCCGAGGTGCCCAAATTATTTATTAACGCGGATCCGGGGCTGATTCTGACCGGAGAACCCCGCGAGTGTTGTCGTTCCTGGCCTAATCAGCGGGAAGTGACGGTGCCGGGCTTACATTTTTTGCAGGAGGATTCTCCCCACGAAATTGGCGCTGCGGTTGCGGACTTTATCGGCACCCTGCGCTAAGTAGACCTTGTGTGCTGGCCGCTACACGGCCACTCCACATACTGTTCGCTATCCAGGCACATTAAGCGCAGTCGGTCGCCCCACACACAGCCCGTGTCGAGTGGAAAAACATTCGCGCCCACGTTGCGACCGGCCAGCGCTGCCCAGTGTCCAAAAATAATTTTTTCATTCAGTGTGCGTCGATTGGCATGCGCAAACCAGGGCGCAAAACCTGGTGGTGGATGCTCCGGCGGTTGTTTGCTGCGCAGTTCCAGGCGGCCGTCCTGATGACAAAAGCGCATACGCGTAAAATAATTGGTGATTGTCCGCCAGCGCTCCGGCGCGGACAGCTGTGCGCACCAGGTATCCGGCTGGTTGCCATACATCGCCGCAAAAAATTGCTCCGCCTGGGGCGAACGCAATACGGTTTCCACCTCGGCAGCCCGTTGTTGTGCCTCCTGCAGGGTCCACTGGGGAGGGATTCCGGCATGTACGAGCGTGTAGCCAGCGGCGTGAATTAACAGTGGCTGGACCTGTAACCAGTCCAGCAGGTCCGCGCAATCCGGCGCGTCCAGAATCTCTTCCAGAGTGTCTCCCGGCATAGCGCCGCATCCGCGTCGCGCGACCGCCAGCAGA
>JBFJMM010000088.1:0-8619 GCA_041633885.1 Porticoccaceae bacterium | reverse complement strand
TTGGTCAGCAGACGATCACCTGGCACAAAATGCCAGGTGCGAATAATCTCCAGTTTGTCCCAGGCACGCATTTGTTGCGAGAACGGTGCGAACGGTGAGGCCAGACGAATAATGCGCACCGCCGCCTGGTCTAAAACTCGCTCCCCGGAACTCGATAGTATTTCAACCCCTGCCACGGAGCCATCCGGCAGAATCGTCACCGCCACGCGCAGGTCCCCGAAGATCTGTTTGCGGCGCGCCTCCTCCGGGTAATTGCGGTTGCCGGCGTCTTCCACCTGATCGACCCAATATCGCAAATAGGCGGCCTGATCGGCGGCCCGCGTGCTGGCGGCGGTCAGTCGTAACACCCGTGGCATGCGACTGTACTCGGCTTTTTTGATATCGAGTTTGGCCCGCAGGCTGGCGACTTCCCGCACCAGAGCCTGGGGAATGGGGTTCGACTGTGGGGCAAACTCCCCGGGGTTGTCGGCCGCTTGAGTAGATGATCGCGTACGGCTTGCGCTCACCGTGGTGACCAGCATGGTGTCCGGCTGAGCAGCGATCTGTTGTGGAACGGGCGGCGCGATGGGTTGTGAATCGTGCATCCGCGAGGCGCTGATATCTGGAACATGGTCGTTGGTCATTTCCTGTTTTTTTGCCGATACGCCGCTGCCGATTTGATTGCTCTGCGCCAGAAAGTCGGCCTGCTTCGGCGCGCTTTCGCTATGGTGCTGGGCGAGGGTTACTTCGAGCGTTGGCGCGCGCATGGGAGGTTTCTGGAACTGGAACCCCACGCCGAATATCAACATGGCGTGCACCGCCACCGCCAGGAACAGTCCAAACCCGAGTCGGTCGCTGTCTTCGCTGTAACCGGTCTGCGCCATGCCCATCGCTGGTCAATGACTCCCTTTTTACTCAAACCGCCGAGCGATGGCGTCCATCAGCCGTTCGCCGATACGGGTATCCTGTTCCCGGTCGATTTCGCGCACGCAAGTCGGACTGGTGACATTAATTTCGGTGAGATAATCGCCAATCACGTCCAGTCCCACAAACAGAAAGCCCTTTTCTCTGAGAGTTGGGCCCACTTCAGCAGCAATCCAGCTGTCCCGTTCGCTGAGTGGCTGCACAATGCCGCTGCCGCCCGCAGCGAGGTTGCCCCGACTTTCACCGACAGCGGGCACGCGGGCGAGGCAGTAAGGTATCGCCTCCCCGTCCACCACCAGTATGCGCTTGTCGCCATCGACGATCTCCGGAATATAGCGCTGCGCCATAATGGTGCGCGTCCCGAGTTCGGTGAGGGTTTCGATAATCACACTGACGTTTGGATCGTCCGGCCGGACCCTGAAGATGCCGGTTCCGCCCATGCCATCCAGAGGTTTAAATATAACGTCGCCGTGTTCGCGAAAAAAACTTCTCAGGCGCACCGGGTCGCGACTGACCAGTACCGGGGGGGTGCACTGCGGAAACTGCGTTGCAAAAATTTTCTCGTTACAGTCCCGCAGGCTCTGGGGAGGGTTCACCACCAGCACGCCGGCGCGTTCGGCCGCTTCGAGCAAATACGTGGTGTAGATGTACTCGCTATCGAACGGTGGATCCTTGCGCATCAATATGCCGTTGAGGGCGGTCAGGGGTCGCGTAATCGGCTCGCCGAGTTCGAACCAGTGTTCCGTAGAGTCGTATACCCGCAGGGGTGTTTGCCGCGCCGAGGCTGTGCCATTGGCGAGAAACAGGTCCTGTTGTTGCATATACATCAGCGACCAACCCCGTTGTTGCGCGGCCAGCAGCAAGGCGAGCGTGGTGTCTTTCTTAACGTTGATCTGATCGATAGGGTCCATGACGACCCCGAGGGTAATTGGCATAAGTACAACCCGGGTTAGTGTGTCGCGCGCGTGCGGCACGCGCTGTTCTTCAGTGGATCTGTCGGTACCGCAGCCTAAGGTACGGCGAACGGCGCTGCGAGGCAACCGTATTGGCGATATTGTGCATAATTGGAGACGTAATTCCCCATTGAATCCGCTGGTTATGGATAATATCTGGAGATTGTGTTAAAAGTGTGCGGATGCTCTGCAGCAGGCCGCTAATAATCGCAGTTAAGTCAGGAACAGGTGCTCATGGGGGAGAACCCGGATACATTAAAAATCATGGTGATCGACGACAGTAACACCATCCGGCGAACGGCGGAAACATTGCTGTCCAAGGCCGGTTGCGAGGTCGTCACCGCAGTGGATGGCTTTGACTCCCTGGCGAAGATTGCCGATTTCAAGCCCGATATTATTTTCGTCGATATTATGATGCCGCGGCTGGACGGCTACCAGACCTGCGCGCTGATAAAGAACAATAGCCAGTTCAAAAATACCCCTGTGGTTATGTTGTCCAGCAAGGACGGACTATTCGACAAGGCCAAGGGGCGGATAGTTGGTGCCGATGAGTACCTGACCAAGCCGTTTAGCAAAAATGAATTGTTCGAAATGCTTGAAAAATTTTCATCCCGGCCGTTGGCGGATAGCCCAGAATCCCCCGCTGTTTAGCAAGTATTCGCCACACCAAGGAAGCGGCAACATGGACATACAAGATGAGAGATGCGTATGGCAAAAGTACTGATTATTGACGACTCCCAGACGGAGACGCACAAGCTGACCGGGCTGCTGGAAAAAAACGGCTTTACGGTGCTCGCCGCCCTGAGCGGTGAGGAGGGCATTCAGGTTGCCAGGGACGAACAGCCGGACGTGGTTCTGATGGACATCGTTATGCCGGGGCTCAACGGTTTTCAGGCCACCCGTCAGCTGACCAAGGCGAAAGAAACTGAGCATATCCCAATTATTATCGTCACCACCAAGAACCAGGAAACGGACCGCGTGTGGGGAACCCGGCAGGGTGCCAAGGCCTACCTGACCAAGCCGGTTACGGAGCGAGATTTGCTGAATACGATCCGGCAGGTTGCGGGATAAAAAGCGGGGGGGTCGTGGATTGGGAAAATGAGGCTTTTACGGCGTTCCATGCTCTCGCCCGTCGTTTTGTGCAGGGCGCCCGGCAGCTGCCTGCCCAGGTCGATTTCACTCCTGTGCAAACGGCAGTCTGTTTTTCGGTGCTGGGCCACAATCTGGCAGTGTCCCTGAACGACCTGTCGGAGTTGTTGGAAGTACCGAGTTGCACCGGTTTGCCGCGGGTCCAGCCATGGGTCAAAGGCGTGGCGAATGTACGAGGGAAACTTCTGCCAATCATTGATTTCCCGGCCTACCTTGGCGGTCGCCTGGTCTCGCCGCCCAAACAGCAGCGCATTTTAGTGATTGATAGCCAGGGAGTTTTTGTCGGCTTGCAGGTGGATAACATTCAGGGCATGCGCCACTTCCGGGTCGATCGCTATCAGCAGGCGCCAGGCGGTGTGCCGGAGTCATTGGGTCGCTATGTCGCTGGCAGTTTTGCCGGGGACGATGACTCAGCATGGCTGCTATTCGATCCCCATACCCTGGTGGGCGACAGTATGTTTATGAATGTTGCAGTGTGAGCGTGGGTGTGCGATGGGGCGAGCGCGCACCGCGTAAACGATAAAGTTAAATCAAACGGCGATTAAAGTCGGGGGTTATTTGTAATGAAAACAGGCGCGGGAAAATCCAGGATCGGCTTGCCAATATTCTTCCTGGTGTCGCTATTGACGGTTTTGGTGATTTACCTGGGTTACAACCTGGTTACCCTTGTTCGCGATGGCGAAAAAGATCGCGTTGGCGTGCAGCTGGTGTCCGACATGCGCGCTCTGTCCTATCGTCTTTCCGGCCTGGCGCGAGAGGCGAGTAGTGGTCAGGAATCGGCTTTCGCGGAACTGGAGCAGGTGACGCAGCAGATGCAGGCCCACTGGGACCAGTTGCGCAACAACTATGGTGACGAACTGAGCACCGGCCAATTGGCCCGCTTCAATACTGCGTGGGATGGCGTCCAGGGCAATGCGCAAACGATCATTGCCCAGCGGCAGGAGGTACTGCAGTTAAACCAGGCGGCTAATTCCCTGATCGGATCGTTGCCCGAGTTGCAGAACGAGTACGGACAGCTGGTGGAAACGCTGTTGTCGCGGCGGGCGCCCGCCGACCAGGTTGCGGTCGCGCAGGCGCAATCGTGGCGCGCCGAGCGCATTGCGCGCAATCTCGACAAAATGCTTGGCGGCGGCGGTGATTCGGAGGCGGTGGCCAATCAGTTCAATCGGGATGTGCAGTTGTTTGGCCGCGTCTTGCAGGGCATGAAAAAAGGGGATGCCGGACTCGGTATCAGTCGGGTGACTGACCGCGATGCCGGCACTGGACTGGGCCGCGTCACCGAGTTGTATATCCCGGTGAAAAATGCCGCGACCGAAATTGTCGACACAACACCGGCGTTATTCAGCGCGCGCAACGCCAGTAATACCATTGTGGCTGACGCGCCGTTGCTGATCGAAGAGGGGAGCCGTCTGGCGGGGGTAATCAACGGCTTGTCCCGGGGTGATGCGCGGCGTTTCGCCAATAGTCAGACAGCGATTTGGGCCGGTCTTGGCCTGTTAGCCGTGTTGGCGGCCCTGGCGTTGGTCTTCTTCGTATCCACTCGCCAACGGCTGCGCGAAACGGCTGCGACCAACAGCGCCAGCCAGGAGGCTATTTTACGTCTGCTGGATGAAATCGAAGGGCTTGGGGAGGGGGATCTAACCGCAGAGGTAACGGTTACCGAGGACTTCACGGGCGCTATCGCCGATGCTATCAACTACGCGATCGTGCAGCTGCGGGAGTTGGTGTCGCGGATCGGCGATACGGCAGAAAATGTGCACTCGGCCGCCAACGAGACCCGCGGCATTGCGCTGCAGCTGTCGGAGTCGTCCGAGCACCAGGCGCAGGAAATCGCGGGTGCTTCGGCTGCGATTAACGAAATGGCCATAACGATCGACCAGGTATCTGCCAACGCGGCGGAATCCGCCGCGGTTGCGGAGCGCTCGGTGTCTATCGCCAAAAAAGGTGCCGACGTGGTGCGCAACACCATTAAAGGCATGGATAACATTCGCGAACAGATTCAGGATACGTCCAAGCGCATCAAGCGACTGGGCGAAAGCTCCCAGGAGATCGGCGATATCGTATCGTTGATTAACGATATTGCCGATCAGACCAACATTCTCGCGTTGAATGCCGCCATTCAGGCGTCCATGGCAGGCGATGCCGGGCGTGGTTTTGCGGTGGTTGCGGACGAGGTGCAGCGCCTGGCGGAGCGCTCGGCCAATGCGACCAAGCAGATCGCGGCGCTGGTCAAGACCATTCAGACCGATACCAATGAAGCGGTATTTTCCATGGAGCAGACCACTGCGGAAGTAGTGGCCGGCGCCAGCCTGACTCAGGACGCGGGGGTGGCACTGGGTGAGATCGAAAGTGTTTCGGCCAATCTGGCGGAACTGATTCAGGACATATCCACGGCGGCCCGCCACCAGTCCACAACGGCGGGTCACATCTCAAATACCATGAATGTCATCCAGGACATTACGTCGCAAACCCTGGCGGGCACCAACAACACGGCCACCTCCATTGGTGAGCTGGCAGAAGTTGCGGTGGAGCTGCGCGAATCGGTATCGGGTTTCAAATTGCCGGACGCTGGGCCCGGCCAGCTTTTAAAAGTGGCGCCGGTGCCGCCCCCTCAGAAAGCGCCACCCGCGGCCGCTCCGAAGCGCGAAAAAGCGGCGCCTGCAGCGGCTGGAGCTCTGGCGATGAAAGGTGAAGTCAACGATTTTGAAGCGTACGAAAGTCCCGATGCTTCACTGGGGTCTATGGGTGCGCGACCGGCGCCCCAGCAATATACATCCACGCTGGCGCAAAGCCGCGCCACACTGAATGAGATGGACGATCAGGCGGACGCCGCGCTTGCCGATTTTGATACCGCCGAAGCGGCGTTAGATCAAGACTTAGCTGCCGAGCGCGCGACGCCGGACTACGCGAGTGAGCTGGAGAACGAGCTGGCGGGAATTAATCTCGACGAATTTGACCTCGAGCTGGACGATCAAACCAGCTCCGGCTCACAACGCGGGTAAGCTGATGCCAAGCCATCGCCCCGCCGCCGATTCGCGTTAGGAGCGCCGGGTGTCCGTGTCTACTTTTCCTAAAGCGTCCGCATGGCAACAGCGAGAGTCCGGGCCGGTACTTAGCGACCGCCAGTACCGCCTGTGGAGCGAGATGCTGGAAAATCGCACGGGCGTGCGTATTGCGGCGGAGCGCGACGACTATGTGCGCGGACAGATTAGTCGGCGCATGGTGGAGCTGGGGCTGAGTGACGCCGATACCTACTTTCGGGAAGTGCTGGAAACGGTTGCTGGCACCGTGGAATGGGGCCTGCTGCTCGATCGATTACTGGTCAAGGAAACCCGTTTTTTCAGGCATCGCGCGTCCCACGATTATGTTCGCGAACGCTTGATCAAACAACTGAAACGGCAAACGATGGACGGTCCGTTTAATATGTGGAGCGTGGGATGCTAGACCGGGGAGGAAACCTACTCGCTGGCAATTACCGCTTTTGAGGGCTTCCGCCAGGCCCGTCGCAAACCGGTGTTCGGTGTCATTGGTACCGACATCAGCCGCGGCGCTATCGCGTTTGCGCGCAATGCGACTTTTTTGAAATCCCGTCTCGGCGGTATCAGTGACAATGAATTGCGCACCTATTTTGAGCCTGTCGATAATCGCCAGGTGCGAGTCAAAAATGCGGTAACGCAAA
This sequence comes from Porticoccaceae bacterium, assembly GCA_041633885.1. Classification (GTDB taxonomy): domain Bacteria; phylum Pseudomonadota; class Gammaproteobacteria; order Pseudomonadales; family Porticoccaceae; genus JBFJKD01. The sequence goes on along the minus strand of JBFJMM010000088.1, from coordinate 1,935 downwards.
AAGTCTGTTTTATTATCGACAATATGCTGGACGAGGACGATGCGGCGTTTGCGGAAGAAATGGACGTCGTGTTTTGCCAGAACGTATTGATTTATTTTAAGCGCTGGCGGCGGCGGGACATCGTCAATCGCCTGGTCAAAAGGCTGAAACCGAACGGCTGCCTGGTGGTGGGCCCCGGCGAATTGTCAGACTGGCATCCCAAAAACCTGAAACGGGACGAAGCTCCCGGCGTTCAGGTCTATGTCCGTGTTGAATAGGCGCACGGGGTGAGCAATGGACAATAATCAGAATTTACGTGGACTCGAGTGGCTGATCGACGAGGTCGAGGCCAGCCTGACGCAAGCCTATGACGCACTCGAGACCTATCTCAACGATCCCACTGACCAGCCACAGCTCAGATTTTGTCTGGGGCATATCCATCAGGTTTACGGGTCGTTGAAGATCGCCGAGTGTCACGGCGGGGTCCTGTTGGTAGAGGAAATGGAAGGCCTGGTCGACGCGCTGATGAAAGGCTCGGTAAATAATGTGGCCGAAGCCTGCGACGTACTGGTGCAGGCGATACTCAAAGTGCCCGCCTATCTGCACAACATTATCGCCCGGCGCCACGATGAGCCGGCCACCCTGCTGACGCTGCTTAACGACTTGCGCGCGGTGCGCGCTGAACCCCTGGTGACAGAGACTTCCCTGTTTGCACCCGACATGTCCATTTTGGCAGATAAGCCAAATCGGGCGCGGGTGAATATTGCCAACCATCAGGCGTTACTGGAGCTGGCCAAGAAGTTGCGACAGATGTTTCAGTACGCCTTGCTGGGAATACTCAAGGGCATCGACGTCGAAAAAAATGTCGTCAACCTCGATAAAGTATTTGCGCGAATGAAGGAGTTGTGTCGAGGTTCGCGGCGCGAAAAACTGTGGCAGGTGTCCGGGGCTGTTGCCGAAGGTATCGGCAGTAATGGCATCGAAGTAGGTATCGCTGTACGCGTGCTGTTGCGGGATCTGGATAAAGAATTACGGGCATTGGCACAATCCGGGTTGGTCGCCCTGGAAGCGCCGTATCCGGAACGGCTGCTTAAAAATTTGCTGTACTACACCTGCGTGGCAACCGCCGAAACCCCTCGCGTCAAGATAGTGCGGGATGAATTCAAACTACATCTGGCGCTGCCGGAGGGCGCGCTCGAGTATACCAAGGGCGGCTTGATGCCGAGCTACGACCGGGGTGTGGTCGAAGCGATCTCCGCGGCGTTATCGGAGGAGATCGGGGCGGCCAAGGAGCTGATCGACCGCTATATTGCCGAGGGCGAGGGTGCCGTCGACATTCTGCAACAGGTCCAGCCGATTCTGAAACGCATCGCCGATACCCTGGCGATGGTGGGGCAATCCAAACTGCGCCAGGGAATTATTGAAACACAGGAAAAGCTTAAGAAATATTGTGCCATGCCCGATCAGGCCGACGATGAAGCCTTGATGCCGGTTGCCTCGCGACTGGTGGATATCGAGGCATCGTTGCTGGCCTGGGCGCGAGACTATCGTCGCGGCGATACAACATCCGCGTTGGCGGCCGATGCGGCCCAGGCGCTGGACGGCGCGCAGCACTCCCTGTTGCGGGAAGTGCGCAACAGTCTCGAAAAAGTAAAGGAAGCCATCGTCGGTTATATCTCTTCCCAGTGGGATAAGACTTTCCTGAAGGATACGCCAGCCACAATGGGAGAAATATACGGGGCGCTATCGGTGGTGGGACTGGATCGTCCAGCCAGTGTCGTCCAGGGCTGTGGGGACTATATCCGGCTGGTCTTGCTACCCCAGGAAAAAGCGCCCGAATGGGGTCGCCTGGACGCACTGGCCGACGCCATCACCAGCATTGAATTCTATCTTGAATCCCTGGAGGCGGGTGATACTGGAAAAGAGCCGGCGATCCTGACAGTCGCCGAAAAAGCG
>JBFJMM010000087.1:0-8749 GCA_041633885.1 Porticoccaceae bacterium | reverse complement strand
GAATTCCCGCAGGGCGGAGAGCTTTTCTGCCCGCGGGCCATCGTGCACCCGGTATAAAACCGGCAACTTGCTCTTCAGCAGCAGTTGCGCCGCGCACACATTGGCGCACAGCATGCACTCCTCGATCAGGCGATGGGCCTCGGTACGCTGGCTGGGAATAATCTGTTCAATTTTGCGCTGCGCGTCGAACAGAATACGGGTGTCGCCGGTTTCGAAATCGATGGCGCCGCGCCGCTGCCGGGCGGCCAGCAACACGCGATACAGATCGTGCAGATGATCGATATGGGGTACCACCGCGCGAAACTGTTGTCGGATGGGACTGTCCTTGTGATCCCGCTGGGCAAGCATACCCGCCACCTGGGTATAGGTCAGCCGCGCCCGGGAATACATCACTGCCTCGTAAAACATGAAGCGGGTTACCGCGCCGCTTTTGTCGATGCGCGCTTCGCATACCATGCACAGGCGCTCCACCTCCGGCTTCAGGGAGCACAGGCCGTTGGACAGTTTCTCCGGCAACATGGGCACCACCTGCCCCGGAAAATAGACCGAATTGCCGCGCCGCAGCGCCTCGTTATCCAACGCCGAACCGGGCCTGACATAATGGGCGACATCGGCAATGGCCACCAGCAACCGCCAGCCACCACCGCGGACCGGTTCACAGTACACCGCGTCGTCGAAATCCCGCGCGTCTTCGCCGTCGATGGTGACCAACGGCAGCGCCCGCAGATCCACCCGGAACGCCCGGTCCGCGGGCTGCACCTCATCGGCTATGGTGTTTAACTCCGCGGTAATGTCCGCCGACCAGCTGTTGGGAATACCGAAATTGTAGATAGCAGTCTCGATTTCCATACCCGGCGCCAGATGCTCCCCCAGTACCCGCACCACCCTGCCCGCTGGTTGATTTTGCCGGGAGGGCTGGCGCGTAATCGCCACCAACACGATTTGTCCGCGCTCGGCGTTATTGGCATCCCCCGCTGCGATCTGAATATCCTGACCGATGCGAGGATTGTCCGGACGCACAAAATGAATGCCGCTTTCGACAAAATAGCGCCCCACCAGTTGCTCCGTGCGGTGTTCCACCACTTCGACGATCGAGCCCTCGAACCGCCCCCGGCTATCCTCCCCGGCAATACGCACCAGCACCTCATCGCCATCGAAAACCCGACGCATCTGGCGGCTCGACAGGAAAATATCCGGCTCGCCTCCGCCGGTGATCACGAATCCGAAGCCATCCGGATGGCCAACCACCCGACCTTTAATCAAATTCATTTTGTCGAGAGTGCCATAGGCGCCACGACGATTTTTTACCACCTGCCCGTCGCGCTCCATGGCCGCAAGGCGGCGGCGCAGGGCTTCCACGGAATCCGCCTCCTCCAACTGAAATGCCGCGCACAACTCAGTGTGGGTCAGCGGACCAATACTGGTGCGCAGAAACTCCAGAATATATTCGCGGCTGGGGATGGGATTATCGTATTTGTCCGCCTCGCGGGCGGCATAGGGGTCGGACACGCGGCCTTTCTTTTTCATAACTTCCTGATATCAACATCGCCGACCAGCACCTTTGCTCGCCGGGAATTGACAATAGTGGGGCCGAACAGTAAAGTTCGCAACCCCGAATGGGTCCGGCCCGGCTGCCCCATTCGTTGCCCAGGTGGTGAAATTGGTAGACACGCTAGCTTCAGGTGCTAGTGATCGCAAGGTCGTGGAGGTTCAAGTCCTCTCCTGGGCACCAAATTGGTTGGCGATCATTGCCCAATGGGCCCACCAGTTGGGTACCGCCCGCACCTCTACCGTCGTGCAGACAACCGCCTCTCTATCCCTGAATCCTACGCCTTGGCCGTCCAGGATCGCAGCGCAAATGCGCCGCCGGCCTAAACCAGAATCAGCTGTTTGAGGTAGGGAGCAAATAGCACATAAACTGCCGTCGTGACCGTGAGGGCCGCGCTAAATAATGCGGAATCGAGACGAAAACGCTCGCAAATCGCGATGCCTACGGCAACTGAGGGTGCAATTGCGGTGACAGCCGTCGCAGCTAACAACTCATTCTCCAGTCCAATGCCAACACCCACCACCAGGCACACGGCGAGCGCCGCGCCATGACGTACCAGCATAACCGGTGCCAATACCTGCCAATGGCTTAAGCCGCGCAGCGTAAATGTTGTACCCACCATGAACAACAGCAGCGGAACCGCCGCCTGTCCGACCAAGTTACAGGCCGCCACCACCGATTCGGGGACCGCAATGCCTGTACCTGTGCAGGCAAGCGCTACCAGCACAGCCCAGAAGGGTGGCATGCGCAGAAATACCAGGCCCGTGCGCCAACCGGCGCGGGTACCTCCTCCGTACCAGCTCGCCACCGCAACACCCAAAGACCAGCTGATCGGAAGATTGGCCAGCATTTCATAGATCAGGGGCACGCGGGTTAACCCGGCACCCTCCGCAAACAGGCCGTCAACCGCCGCCACCGCCGCCCCCAGCCCGTTACCAAAACTGGCCGCCAGTACCGCCGCGCCCGCCTGCGCCCGGGATATCCATCCGCAACGTAGCATCACCCCAAACCACGCCATCGACAGCGCCATACCCCCCAGTATGACGCTGGCCGCCACGACAGGGACTTGAAACAGCGCGGCGTTGGGGGGAGCATTCAGGAAGACTCCCAGGATTAAAGCCGGGACCAACAGGTTGATAATCAGGCTGTTTAGTACGGCGCGAACTTGCGCAACAGGAAGCCCCCCCGGTTCCCAATGGCGCCACATTGCACCCACCAGCAATACGCATATCATCGGCACCAATTTTTCGTACATCGGGACACTCCAGGGCGGAACACGCGCCCGTTAATTCGTGGTAACGGTGCGAGTTGGGTGCTTTAAAACAAGGCCGATGGTTAGCGCGAGAGACCGTGCTTAACATTGACCTGCAATCAGAAATTGGCCCGCCCCCGGTAGCGACACCACGGGTGGAAAAATCTCACTCCAAGCGGTCCAGCTCGCCAGTGCGACGGACGCGCTTTCCCTCGGCACCCTGCGCGGTCGCAAGCCCTGGAACAGGTATAAACACGGGTTAATAACCTCGCTATCCGCACGAGCAACACCCCGTTGCTTTCCGCGAGCAACCGCGTACTATTTGACCTGCGTACCACTGACCGATAACGATAACCGACATCAAACTATGCAACGTGAAGGAACTACCCTATGGCCGATCACAAATACGAAGGTCTGCAGATAAACAACCCGCTAGTTATCGACCCTGCCTGGCTCGCACAGGTGCAGGAAGACATTGTCGACCCCGACCGCGTCATTATCGACACCCACCACCACCTGTGGTCCCCCGGCGGGCTGATTGAGTACTCGCTGGAAGATCTCTGGGCGGATACCGGCAGCGGCCATCATGTCGTAAAAACCGTATTTATGGAATGCCACTCCAACTATTACGACGAGGGTCCGGAGCATCTGCGTTCCCTGGGGGAAGTGGATTATGTGACAGAACTGGCGGAGCGCACTGACCGGGACACCCATGGCCGCGCCAAAATCGCGGCTATGGTGACCAATTTTGACCTCAGGCAGGGCGACGGGGTGGAAGACCTGGTGCACCGCCACCGGGAGGCGAGCAAGGGCCGATTCCGGGGTATTCGTCAGGCGCTGGCCAACGCGCGGCCCAATGAGGGCATATTACTGGAAGCAGCCGGGCCGCAGGATTTGTATAAAGACCCCGACTTTCTACGAGGTATGCGGGTGCTGGGCAACATGGGGCACACCTATGACTCCTGGCACTATCACTACCAGAATCCAGAATTTGCGGCGCTGGCCCGCGCCGTACCAGGTACCACCATGGTGCTCGACCATTTTGGCACCCCCCTTGGCAGCGGCGTCTATGCCGACCGGCGCGAGGAGGTTTTCGAGCAATGGAAAAAGGACATCGCAGAGATTGCCCGGTGCGACAACACCGTGGCGAAACTGGGCGGATTTGCCATGCCCGATAACGGCTGGGGCTGGAACGGTCGCGCCCTGCCGCCGACTTCCGACGAGTTTGTGGCCGCCCAGGCACCCTATTACCTGCATGTCATCGAGTGCTTTACACCGGAACGCTGCATGTTTGAGAGTAATTTCCCGGTGGACAAGTTGTCGCTGTCGTACCAGGTGTTCTGGAACGGCGTAAAAAAAATCGTTAAAGATTTTTCTGAAGACGAGAAAAATGCCATGTTCTCCGGTACTGCTAACCGCGTGTATCGTCTATAACCCTGGCAAGTTCACCCTGTAAATTAAACCCGCTGCACAACCGGCGGGTTTAAGTGCCAATACCGTGGAGCCGAAAACTAAACAGGCTCGCTATAGCTCAGTATTTGATAAACCAGCGAATTGCGTCGATCCCCTTGCAGCGCGAGCGACGACAACTATATTCAGAAAAAATCCTGTGACTTCGTCAATTGAAAACACCCTGGGTTGAGTCGCCGTCCACGGTGACCACCGAGCCAGAGATATAGGAGGCGCGATCCGAGGCGACAAAACATATCACGTCCCCAAGCTCCTCGGGTTCCGCGAGGCGGCCCATGGGAAAGCCTTTCATCATTTCCGCCTCGAGGGCTTCAGGGGTTTTGCCTTCGGCTTCGGAACGGCCCTTGATCAACCGCAGATAACGTTCGGTCATGACGCCGGAGGGGGCCACACCGACAACCCGAATATTATCCCCGGCGCCCATATCCGCCAGGCTTTTGGTGAAATTCACCAGCGCCGCGTTGGACATGCCCACCGCCATGTAGGAGTATTTGGGATTGCGCGCCGCGGTGCCCAACACGTTGATAATCCGTCCGCCGCCCTGCCCGCGCATGACTGGATAGACCGCCTGACAGGTACGCACATAAGCCTGAACTTTCTGATTCCAGCCTTCGAGCCACTCACTGCTGGAAATTGTCAGAAAATCACCGGCGGGAATTTTACCCGCGCCGTTGTTCACCAACACATCGATGCGACCGTACCTCTCCATCGCAACTTCCATTAAACGCTGCACATCCCCGTCGCGAGTGACATCGCAGCTTTGGGTGACGATCTGCGAATCAGTTACGCCGCGAACGTCACTGGCAACTTGATTCAGGGTCTCGAGATCGCGAGCAGCGAGTACCAAACGCGCGCCCTCTTTGGCAAAGGCCATGGTCACAGCCACGCCGATGCCCTTGCTGGCCCCGGTTATAACAACAACTTTTTCCTTTAAACCCAGATCCATTATGCTTTTCCCGCAAACAGAGTTTTCGACTAAACCGGGACACCGGTGAGGAGCACCGCAGGTGGTTTACTCTAATGATCCCACGGCGCTTTCGCATCTTTTGGAATAAAATTCAGGGCCTTGAGGAACGGCACGAAATCTACGGCGTCCCACTCCTCTATATTCAAACCATCCTTGATGCGCATAATATGAATGGCCTCGAGGGGAATATACTCGTTCGTCGGCGCCACGCCATTAAATTCGCCGACATGTTTCATGCGCAATAGCATGCGGCTAACCACCTTGTCGCCCTCGGCAATCTGGTCGTGAAAGTGTCGGTCAAACTCGGTCAGGGACTTTTGCAAATTCATATTCATCGCCATATGGGTATCCCTGTCCAGCGGCTCTTTGGCCATGGGTAGATGAAACTTATGTTCGGGGTGCAGCATGGCGCGCATCTCGTCAAAGCGCCGACCATCCATCGCGGCAAAGAAATCACGCACGAACAGCTTGTTGGCTTCCAGTTGGCTGGGCATTTACCCTCCTCCCGAGTATGGTATTTGACCTGTTCCAGCGGCCCACCCGACCCCACTGCCATGGGGTTGCGTGACACGGCCACAGGACACCAGAGAAGACTAGACCGGTTTTGCGTTATACGCAAACGACGCCGCAAAATACTGGCGGATGGCCAACGATGCATGCGTTGCGACGGCAAAACTAAAGCTTGACCCCACCCGGTAGTCGCGTAGAGTCTCCAACTCTGCCACCGGCTGTGACGGTGCGGACGCCCCACCAACCCACACCAGCACATCGCTGCCTGCTGCCGACCAGATTGAGCCCGGAGACGCATGCTTGAAAACGTTCAGTTGCTATTGCGGAAACAGCCTGCATTTTGAGAACAGCCAGTGCCTGGCCTGCGAACGTGCTGTCGGTTTTTTGCCCGATGAGCAATGCCTTAGCGCCCTGGAACCGACGAACAACGGGCAGTGGCGCGCCCTGCATAACGGCCGCATGTACCGCCAGTGCAAAAATTATTCCGAATATGCCGTGTGTAACTGGATGGTGCCCAGTGATCAACCACAAATTTTTTGCGCCTCCTGCGAGCTTAGCCACGTCATTCCAAATTTGACCAACCCACAGAATATTACCCTCTGGTATCGTCTCGAACTGGCCAAACGCAGGCTGCTTTACACGTTGTACAGTCTGCGGCTTCCGGTGGTCAGCCGCGGTCAGGACCCACACAAAGGCCTGGGGTTCGAGTTTCTCGAAGATCAACCCATAATGGGTGAATTCGGGAATGAATTGAGCATTAAAAACTGGGTGATGTCGGGGCACAACGCCGGCATCATTACCATCAATGTGCTCGAAGCCGACCACGGCCCCAGGGAAGAGATGCGGGAAAAAATGAATGAGCGCTATCGCACCCTGCTGGGTCATTTCCGCCACGAATCGGGGCATTATTACTGGGAACGGCTGATTAACGGCACCGCTCATATCGACAGCTTTCGCGACATTTTTGGCGACGAGCGACGCGATTACCACCACGCCCTACAGGTGTATTACGAACAGGGGCCGCCATCGTTCTGGCAGGAAATCTGCATCAGCGCCTACAGCACGGCCCACCCCTGGGAGGACTGGGCCGAGACCTGGACCCATTACCTGCACATGGTCGACACCCTGGAAACAGCCCACGACTACGGCTTTAGCATCGCGGGACATTATGTCTCGCCCCCGCAGCCCGATGTACAAATGGCCCATGGCTATATCCGCCCCACCACATTCGACGAATTATTTGACGACTGGGGTCGACTGACCGTGGCACTCAATGCGCTTAACCGCAGCATGGGCCTGGAAGATGCCTACCCATTTGTGGTCTCGGGGTTGCTAACCTTGCAAAAATTGCAGTATGTGCACGATATTATCAACGAAGCTGCCGGCCACACACGGCCGAACTGACATTGCGCTGAGGTTTCTGCGCAGCGCCGGTCACTGTTCCCAGTCAAACCGTGGCAGGCCCGAAAACGCCTGGCGTAGACCTTCGTTCCAGCTTGTTTGCAGAGATTTATACATCGGTGAATTAAGCGTTAACCGGGTATGATAGGGCTCCGCGATAACGTCGCGGGTGAAAATACCCAACTCCAACGGCGGTCCCACCGAAATATTACTCCGAATCGTCGAATCGAGGGACACCAACGCGCAACGCGCGGCATCTTCCAGCGACGTTTCAGGTGAAATAATACGATCCAGGATCGGTTTACCATACTTGTTTTCTCCAATCTGCAGATAAGGCGTCTCCGATGATGCGCTGATGTAATTACCCTGCGGATAAATGAGAAATATCTCCGGAGGCTGACCGGCGATCTGCCCACCGAGGATAAAACTGGCTTCGGCATTAGCCCCCGTTCTTTTCATGGCACTGGCGTGCTGCGCCTGCTCGCGCTGGCTAACCTGACCGATGTAATGCGCCACCTCGTGCAAGTGTCGCCCTTTGCGCAGATTGAACTGCTTTTTTGGAGCTTCAAGATCGTGCTTAATAATGTTAATCACGGCTTGAGAAGTCGCCAAACTACCTGCGGTTAGCAATACACAGAAACGTTCGCCGGGCCATACAAAGGAATGCATTTTACTGTAGGTCGTCACATAGTCGACGCCCGCGTTGGTGCGCGAGTCCGATGCGAACACCAACCCCTTTTTCACACTAATTGCGAGACAATAGGTCATACATATTTCCGCTACCTGATTTTGGTTTTAAAACCACGTTCTTGTAGGAAAGTTGTCGTTTTATCGGTGGTAATATTTGCTATAAACAAGTCGAATTATATAGCTGATAATCCATAAATAAATAGTGTCGTTATAACCGATATATCACATATTTTTAAATCTTAACAAGAGATTTTTTAATTTGCTTTATTGGGCACAAACGGGTTATAACATATTTTCTTTCACGGGAATTGAAACGATACTATATGGCAATTCGCTGGGGTAGCTACAAGGTAAAAGGTCTTTACGACGAACTTTTGCGTGGCAGTGGGCGTCCACGCCCGGCGGCCGAGGTGCTGTGCAATTACCTGCGATCTCTGTCCGACAAAGACATAGAAGAATACAAGGCGGCCGCGGAATCCGCCATTCACGTTATGGGCATAACGTTCACCGTTTATAGTGAAGAAGAAGGTTCCATCGATCGCGCCTGGCCATTTGATATTATTCCACGGGTCATCGAAAAAAACGAATGGCTTAATATCGAAGCGGGGTTGAAACAACGGGTAAAGGCACTGAACCTTTTCATCGACGATCTCTATCACGACCAGCGTATCGTCAAGGATGATGTTTTTCCCGCAACACTTTTAAAAAATTCGAAAAATTTTCGGCCGCAATGTGTCGGGATCAACCCGCCCCTCGGTATATGGGCGCATATCTGTGGTTCCGACCTGGTACGCGATCGGGACGGTACCGTTTACGTACTGGAAGACAATTTACGCGTGCCGTCCGGGGTTTCCTATATGCTGGAAAACCGGCAAGTTATGAAACGTGTTTTCCCCGAAATGTTCGATCG
>JBFJMM010000086.1:0-8804 GCA_041633885.1 Porticoccaceae bacterium | reverse complement strand
CTGCGGGTCGGTCGCGTTGCGCTGCTTTATCAAACCTCGGATCAAAGCAAAACTGGCGCCTGGAACAAGCGCTCGGGTGCCTGGGAGGCGCTCAGCGCAGGGGACTATCGCAGCGCCACGGCCAACGGTATTCGTATTGCCAAGAAGCAGGCGGTGATTGATATTATCAAGCTGCCCATCGTGGCACCGGAGGCCGCACAATGAAAAACATGAAGTATCTGTTGATTGCGTGCGTGCTGGCGGCGACGTCCGCCTGGGGCGAGGACAAGGCCAAAACCCTGGACGAATTGTTGCGCTTGGTGCAGAGCGCCAAGGTCAATGAGTCCCGGGAACATAGCCAGCGGGAAGCGGAGTTTCGCAAGGCGAAAGATCAACAGGCGCAGTTGCTGAGTAATGCCAAAGGTATAAAGGCCGCGGAGGAGCGCCGCAGCGATCAGTTGGAAAAGAGTTTTGCGGACAACGAGTTGCGCGTTGAGGTGCTGCGCACGCAACTGGACAAGCGACTCGGTACACTCAAAGAGCTGTTCGGCCACCTGACGTCCGCGGCGGGGGATGCCCGGGCGTCACTGGAACAATCGGTGGTGAGTGTCCAGTATCCAGGCAGGACGGCCTTTCTCGACGAGCTTATTGCCAAGATGAGTAGTAATACCAAACTTCCGTCCCTCGCTGAAATTGAACGCCTGTGGTACGAAATCAATCGGGAAATGGTCGCTTCCGGGCAGGTGGTCAAATTCCCGGCCGAGGTTATTACGGTGGATGGTGAGCAGGTGACCAAGGAAGTGGTGCGGATCGGTGTGTTCAACCTGGTAGCGGATGGTCAGTACCTGGGTTACACACCCACCACCGGGGTGCTCGCCGAGCTGGCCCGGCAGCCGCGCGCCTTGACGGGCGGCGCCGCAGATTTGCAGACGGCCACCGAAGGTTTCACGCGGGTGGGCATCGATCCCACCGGACCCAGCGGCGGGGGGTTGCTCAATGCGCTGATCGATACCCCCACCCTGGTTGAAAAATGGCACCAGGGTGCCGAGGTCGGTTACATCATTACCGGCGTGGGCCTGTTTGCGATCGCCCTCGCACTGTGGCGGTTTATGGTGCTGCTGGGGGTTTCCAGGAAAGTGAATGCGCAACTTAATAGCGCCGAGGCCAGCGCGGACAACCCGTTGGGCAGGGTGCTAAAGGTGGCGGAAGCCCACCCGGGGTCCGATGCGGAGTCCACCGAATTGCGCTTGCACGAAGCCGTCTTGAAGGAGCGCCCGGCCATCGAAACCGGCCTTAACCTGCTGAAAATTATCGCCATGGTGGCGCCCCTGCTCGGCCTGCTCGGAACCGTGACCGGCATGATCGTGGTGTTCCAGCAGATCACCATATTTGGGGCCGGGGATCCGAAAATGATGGCGGGTGGTATTTCCCAGGCTCTGGTTACCACCGTGCTCGGTCTGGTGGTGGCGATTCCCACGGTGCTGATGCACACCTTCGTCAATGGCTATGCGCAGCGGGTGCTGCACATCCTGGAAGAGCAGAGTGCGGGGATCGTCGCCCGGAAAGTAGAGAGCAACTAAACATGTACGCGGTGCTGGAAGCCTGGGAAGGTGTCACTCAGTTTATGGAAATGGGGGGGCTGGTACTGTGGTTTATCGCCACCCTGGTATTTGTGCTGTGGACTCTGATATTCGAACGTTTCTGGTACTTTCGTACGATGTTGAAGGCCGATCTGGTGCGGGCGATACAGGCGTGGGAAGCGCGTCCGGAGCGCAAGTCCCGGCGCGCCCACCATGTGCGCGAGGCGCTGGTCAGTGAAGTAACCCTTAAAATAGACCAGTTTATGCCCCTGATCAAAACCCTGGTGGCGTTGGCACCGTTGTTCGGTTTACTGGGTACCGTGACCGGGATGATAAAAGTGTTCGAGATTATGGCGATTACCGGCGGCGGTGATGCCAAGTCGATGTCCAGCGGCGTGTCCATGGCGACCATACCTACCATGTCGGGCATGGTCGCCGCGATTTCCGGGGTATTTGGGTTAACGTACCTGGAGCGCTTTGCCAAACGGGAAAAGGCACTTCTGGAAGATAACCTGACGATGGATCACTAGTGGATTAATCGGTGCGCCGGGCAACAGGCGCGCCGCACTTTCGAGATCAATAATGCGTAGACGTAGCGAGCAACCCAGCGAGCAGGCTCAGGCCATTGATCTGACGCCAATGCTGGACGTGGTGTTTATCATGCTCATTTTTTTTATCGTCACCGCATCGTTTATCAAGGTGCCGGGTGTCGATGTGGAGCGGGTGGAAACGGTGTCGGCGGAAAATAAAAAACCCGGGATTCTGGTGGGCATCAACGCCAATAGTGAAATATGGATCGACAAGTCGCCGGTAAAGGAAGAGGCCGTAAAATTGCAATTGCTGCGTCTTTATACGGAAAACCCCAAGGGCGGTCTGGTGATCCAGGCGGACAGCGATGCCTACGTGGAAAAAGTGGGGTTGGTGGCCGATCTGGCGCGAGAAGTGGGTATTCTCGATATTTCAGTGTCGACGTTAAACGAGTAGTGGTGGTATGAATATCGCCTCCAGATTGAGCGTTTCTTTTGTTCCGGGACTGCTGGTTACCTTCCTGCTCTTCGTGCTGATGTACGTGTTGATTCTGAACAGCAACACGGCACTGGATGAGCGGGCACAGCGCAAAATTGCAGACATCTGGCAGCCCGAGCGGGAACTGACCGAAAATATAAAGGAGGTCAAGCCGGAGAAACCCGACGAGCCGGATCAGCCGCCGCCGGAATTACCCGAGCAGAATGTGGATATCGATGTACCCCTGGATGCGGTGAGCATTGCCGCGCCCGCGGTGGTCGGTACCCTGAACATTGGCCTGGGTGGAGGTTTTGCGCGGGACACCGATTATATTCCGGTGTACGTTCCCCAACCGACTTATCCGCGCCGCGCACAGTCTCGCGGTGTCAGCGGATACGCGGTGGTGGAAGTTATCATTACCGCCGCCGGGGGGGCGCGGGATCCCCGCTTGATTGAGGAGTCGCCGGAGAACTACGGGTTTGGTTCCGCGGCGCTGCGGGCGGCGAACAAACTGAAGTACAACCCGCGGGTCGTCGACGGCAAGGCCGTGGAGGTACCGGGTGTACTGTATAAATTTTCCTTTCAAATAGAGAAGTGATAGCGGTGCACGCATGCTGAATATCAATCACCGCACGGACAGTATTTCCCGGTTCTGTGTCGCCACCATCGCGGTGTTAATGGTCGCCGCGGCGCTGTCCTTGCCGCCGCTCGATACGCCGCTATTGGGCGATCTTTCCCCGCGGGCGTACGCCGTCGACAAGGAGGATCGTAAATATGCGGATGTGAAAACGCGCAAGCGCCACTCGGTGGGGCAAGTGTGTGGCAAGAAGCTGGAGGAAGCGCAACCGTTGATCGAGGCAGAGCGTTGGGCGCAGGCGCAAACCGTGCTGGAGAGCGCGCCGGCCAAGGCGTGTCAGAGCAGTTACGAAAAATCCCAGGTGTGGAATTTTCTCGGCTACGTGTATTACTCCCGCGACCGTTTTCGGGACGCCATCAACGCCTATAACAAGGTGATCGCAGAGCCGGAAACAGACGAGCAGCTCAAAACCAACACCCGCTACACCGTCGCCCAGCTCTATTTTATGCTGGAGGATTACGCCAACGCTGCCAGATACCTGGAGCAGTGGATGCGGGAGTCCGAGTCGGTCGGGGTGGACGGCAAAGTGCTGCTGGCCCAGGCCTATTACCAGCTGAACCGTAAAACTGAGGCGTTGCGCTACCTGGAGCAGGCCATAGGCGAGTGGGAAAAAAAGGGCAGAACACCCAAGGAAAACTGGTGGGGTTTGCAGCGGGTCATCTATTACGAAAAGAAAGATTACCGCCAGGTGGTGGCGATTCTCAAGAAAATGATCAAGCACTACCCCAAATACAGCTACTGGCGGCAGCTCGGCGGAATGTATGGGGAATTGAATCAGGATCTCAATCAGCTGGTGGCGATGGAAATAGGTTACCTCGTGGGTAATCTCAACAAGGAACAGGAGCTGCGGGGGCTGGCGTCTCTGTTTATCGGCGCCGAAGCCCCCTATCTGGCGGCGAAGGTGCTCGACAAGGGTATTAAGGACGGGGTGGTAGCGGCCAACGCAAAAAATCTTGAAATGCTGGGTCAGGCGTGGCAGTTGGCGCAGGAGTCCAAGCGGGCGCTGACGGTATTTGAGAAGGCTTCTCGCCTGTCCGACAAGGGGGAGATTTCCGCCCGCCTCGCCAGTGTTTATCTCGATCTCGGCGAGGATGGCGATGCGGTCCGCTCGGCCCGCGCTGCCCTCAACAAAGGTGGTCTCAAGCGTAGCGATTTAGCTTATATGGTGCTTGGCAGCGCCCAACTGAACCTGCATTGTTACGTCGATGCGCGCCGTGCGTTTGTCGAGGCGGCGAAGGACAAACGCAGTGCCAGGTACGCCAATCAGTGGATTGAATACGCCGATCGCGAAGGGGATCGGCGCGACCGCTTGCGGGAAAGTGGCGCCGATCTGAAGGAATGCCAAAAGGCCTGACCACCATCGCAACGCAAGCGCCACCTCGCCCGGCCCATCCGCGGGACCCCGCGTTTAAAGCTGCGTTAAATCCCGTACCGCGCCCTTGTCCGCACTGGTGGCGAGCTTGGCATAAGCCTTCAGGGCTGCGGTGACCTTGCGCGAGCGTTTTTCCTGGGGATACCAGCCTTTTTGCTCCTGTACCGCACGCCGCTGTTGCAGCTCTTTGTCACTCACCTGCACGTTAATGCTGCGCTGGTGAATGTCGATCTGAATCAGATCGCCGTCTTCGATCAGACCGATCGCGCCCCCGGAAGCCGCTTCCGGGGACACATGGCCGATGGACAGGCCGGAGGTGCCTCCGGAAAAGCGCCCGTCGGTAATCAGCGCGCAGACTTTACCCAGGCCCTTGGATTTAAGGTGGCTGGTGGGATAGAGCATCTCCTGCATACCGGGGCCGCCGCGGGGCCCCTCGTAGCGAATGACCACCACGTCCCCGGGTTGGATGGTATCGCCCAAAATGGCGTCTACGGTGGCATCCTGGCTTTCAAACACCCGAGCCCGACCTGCAAAGACCAGAATACTTTCGTCCACCCCTGCGGTTTTTACCACGCAACCGTCCGGCGCGATATTGCCGTACAGCACCGCCAGACCGCCCTCCTGACTGTAAGCGTGTTGCAGGTCGCGAATGCAACCGTTGGCGCGATCAATATCCAGGCTCGGCCAGCGGGTGTCCTGGCTGAAGGCCGTCTGTGTTGGAATGCCTGCGGGACCAGCCCTGAACAGGTGTCTGGCGTGTTCGCTGGCAGTGTCGGCTATATCCCACTGCGCCAGTGCGTCGCTCAGGGTTGCGCTGTGTACAGTGGGGATGTCCGCATGCAGCAAACCGGCCCGGTTCAGTTCGCCGAGAATGCCCATCACCCCGCCGGCGCGGTGCACATCTTCCATATGGTAGAGGGGTGTACTCGGGGCGACTTTGCACAACTGCGGCACTTTGCGGGACAGGCGATCAATGTCCGCCATGGTGAAATCCAGTTCCGCTTCCTGGGCCGCGGCCAGCAAATGCAAAATGGTGTTGGTGGAGCCACCCATAGCGATGTCGAGGCACATGGCGTTTTCGAATGCCTGAAAATTGGCCACCGAGCGCGGCAGCACGCTGTAGTCGTCCTGCTCGTAATGGCGTTTGCTTATTTCGACAATTTTACGACCCGCTTCCAGAAACAGTTCGCGCCGATCCCCGTGAGTGGCCAACAGGGAGCCGTTGCCGGGCAGAGAAAGCCCCAGCGCTTCGGTTAGACAATTCATGGAATTGGCGGTAAACATGCCGGAGCAGGAACCGCAGGTGGGGCAGGCGGAGCGCTCGTACTCGGCGACCTTTTCGTCGTCGGCACTGTCGTCAAAGGCAATGAGAATAGCGTCGACCAGGTCAAGCTTGTCGGCGGATAGCTTGGTTTTGCCGGCCTCCATCGGTCCGCCGGAAACAAACACGGTGGGAATATTCAGGCGCAGTGCCGCCATCAGCATGCCCGGTGTTATTTTGTCGCAGTTGGAGATACACACCAACGCGTCGGCGCAGTGGGCGTTAACCATATATTCCACCGAGTCGGCGATAACGTCCCGCGATGGCAGGGAATAGAGCATGCCGTCATGGCCCATGGCGATGCCGTCGTCCACCGCAATGGTGTGAAATTCCCGACCTATGCCGCCCACTTTGGCGATCTCTTCGATCACCATCTGGCCCAGATCCTTCAGGTGTACATGACCTGGGACAAACTGGGTAAAGGAGTTGGCGACGGCGATCATCGGTTTGTCGAAATCGTCGTCCTTCAGTCCGGTGGCTCTCCACAGGGCGCGAGCGCCAGCCATGTTGCGGCCTTTGGTGGTGGTATGTGAGCGGTAGGTCGGCATGGGTATTCCCCTGGGCAAGTACGACGGGTGAAGAAAATAAGGTGCAGTTGACAATTTTACGAAGGGGGAAAGAATAGCAGATTCCGCTGCCAAGCCGTACCTGGAACGATCGATTTCATTGTGGGATAAGGTTATGCGTGGTGCCGGTAGCTCGCGGTCGCCATGACACTTGAGATGGTGGTTTTAATGGCCAGCCCAGTTGCCAGCGTTGCGGCACCCGCCATTGGCGCTGTCTGCCCGTGCTTTGCTACGCTTGCGGCGGGGTAAATCTGTGGCTTGTGTGGCCGCTGGACTAACCCGCCCCGTTGGGTTAGTTTAGTCTCGCTGCTGTGCTGTTCTACACCGCCTGCGTTTTTTGCGGCGGACGCGCACGATAGCATAAGGCGGAAAAGTTAACTCCCAAAGCGCGTAACTAGCCTACAGAAGGAACAAAACTATGTTTAAAGAATTCAAAGAATTTGCCATGCGTGGCAACGTAGTGGATATGGCGGTCGGTATCATTATTGGTGGTGCGTTCGGTACCATCGTTAAAAGTCTGGTGTCCGATGTGATTATGCCGCCGATTGGGTTGTTGCTCGGTGGCGTCGATTTTTCGAACTTATTTATCCTGCTGCGCGGTGCCGAAGACGGAGCGACTTATGCGGCGCTTGCCGATGCGCAGGCGGCGGGAGCGGTAACGATCAATTACGGTATGTTTATCAATAATGTGATTAGTTTTGTGATCGTGGCTTTTGCCGTGTTTATGCTGATTAAGGCGCTTAATTCTGCAAAACGGGAGGAACCCGCTGCCCCTGCGGAAGTAACCACCAAAGAGTGCGCAAAGTGTTGTACGTCCATTCCGATCAAAGCCACGCGCTGTCCGAATTGCACCTCCGACGTGGGCGCATAGCGAGAGGCGGCACCGAATTGACGGTATCGAATTGTCGCAATGATTTTTGTCAGCTGTATTGAAGGAGAGTAAGGCCTTGGGCTTTTACGATACCTATTGCTTGCCACCGCTTATCAATCTCGCCTGCGGCACCAAACCGATTCGTCGGCAGCGGCAAAAAGTCGTACCGCTTGCCCGGGGTCGGGTGCTGGAAGTCGGTATGGGTTCGGCCCTGAACCTGCCTTTTTACGATGCTGAAAAGGTCGAGTTCATCTGGGGTCTGGAACCATCTGAAGGCATGCGCAAAAAAGCCGAAAAAAATCTCGCGGCATCGCCCCTGGAGGTGAAATGGCTGGCGCTTGATGCGGAGCAGATTCCTCTTGAGGACAAGAGTGTAGACACCGTGGTGTTGACCTATACCCTGTGTACGATTCCCGATTGGCACGCCGCCCTGCGGCAAATGCGTCGCGTGCTAAAACCCGGAGGCAAGTTAATTTTTACCGAACACGGTAAAGCCCCTGATAGCGGTGTGGCGCGCTGGCAGGATCGTCTGAATCCTGTCTGGAAAAAGCTGTGCGGCGGCTGCAATCTAAATCGCCCCATGCCGCAGTTAATTGCGGAGGGCGGGTTTCGCGTGGACGAATTAAACAGTATGTACCTCCCCTCGACGCCGCGTATTGCGGGCTATCATTACTGGGGGGTGGCCAGTCGCTGAGTGCGGGCGGGCTGACGCTACGCGTCGGTCACTGCTTATCAGCACGTAGGGTGAAACGCCGCCCTGCAGATTTATTAACCGTAGCAAACCACTGAGGATAAACCGTATGGCAGTCACTGTATTGCTGGAACTTAACGTCAAGCCGGAATGCGTGCAGGATACGCTAAATGGTCTTGCGCAATTGTTGCCGGAAACTCGCGAATTTGATGGTTGTATCGAAGTCTACGCCCATCAAAATCAGGATGACCCCACCAATATCGTCGCCATCGAAAAGTGGGAGTCGCGGGCACATTACGAAAAGTATTTTGCCTGGCGTACGGAAACCGGCGTAATTGGGCAGTTGGGTGCCTGGGTAGCGGGGCCGCCGACAATTCGGTACTTCGATAAGAAAGCGTAACGTCGCCTCCGCGGTGCAGTCAGTTTGGTATTTGTCGAGCTGGCTGCATAACTGGTATTGGTGCAACCGCTGCTCGCAGGGATGCAATTCAACAGGCGTACGCAGGTTGCGCGGCGCGCGGCGTTAGATATTTTTTTGAAATATTTTCGAATTGCGCTGAAAATTATACAGTTGCGCCTTACTGGCGGGGAGTGCGTCCAGGGTCACGGACTCAAAACCTTTCTCCATAAACCAGTGCGCCGCTTGCGTGGTCAACACAAACAGCGCATCCAGTTGCGATGCGCGGGCCTGCTCTTCGACATACTGGAGTAATCGGGAGGCCAGCCCCTGGTTGTGGTAATCCGGGTGGGTGGCGACACAGGCGAGTTCTGCAGATTGCGAG
>JBFJMM010000085.1:0-8808 GCA_041633885.1 Porticoccaceae bacterium | reverse complement strand
GTTGGTTCCTCTTCGACAACTACTTTGGCCTTGTGGATGGAGACTACCGGCAGGTCGTGATCTTCACCCTGCAGCAGCGCCATGGCCTCCACACCGTTCGGCAGTTGAATGTCGGAAATATGGATAATGCCCCCCAGCTCCAGGGCAGCGACATCCACTTCGATATATTCCGGCAGATCAGCGGGCAAACACTGTACTTCGAGGTCGGTCATCAGGTGGGACACGATACCGCCCTGCTGCTTGACTCCCACTGCTGTGTTCTCGTTGAGAAAGTGCAGGGGAATGCGGGTGTGCAGTTTGGTGGCTTTATCGACGCGCAAAAAATCTGCGTGCAGAATTTTCGGTTTGGCCGGGTGGCGCTGAACATCCTTGAGAATGACGTCCTGCGCCTTGCCGTCCAGATTCAGCTTGATAATGTGGGAATAGAAAGCCTCGTTGTCCAGGGCGCGGGACAGCTCGTTATGCGTCAGTGAAATATTCTGAGGCGCCTTTTTGCCGCCGTACACGATGGCGGGTACTTCGTCAGCTAAACGACGCAGGCGGCGGCTCGCACCTTTCCCCATGTCTTCGCGTGCCTTGGCATTCAGTGTGAAATCTACCATTGCCTTGACTCCTGTGGGTAAACCGCAATAACTCCTGCGACCAGAGCTGTTGCGTGGTTGTGGTTCCCTTGCGGGGTGGTATCCGGGCGGTGTTTACACAAACATCGCGCTGATGGATTCTTCGTTGCTGACCCGGCGCATGGCCTCGGCCAGCATTTTGCCCAGACTCAGCTGGCGGATGCGTGGGCAGTTGGCGGCGTTCTCGCTGAGGGGAATGCTGTTGGTGACAACCAGTGCATCCAGGGCAGAGTTGTTAATGTTGTCGATGGCGTTGCCGGACAGTACCGGGTGCGTGCAGTACGCGACGACCTGTTTGGCGCCGCGTTCTTTAAGCGCGTCAGCGGCTTTGCACAGGGTGCCCGCGGTATCCACAATGTCGTCCACCAGCAGGCAGGTACGGCCTTCGACCTCGCCGATAATATTCATCACCTGAGCCTGGTTGGCCTCCGGGCGCCGCTTGTCGATAATGGCGAGGTCGGTGTTAAGTTCCTTGGCAATTGCGCGCGCCCTTACCACGCCACCGATATCCGGCGATACCACCAACAAATTTTCGTAGTGCTGTTTTTCGATATCCTCGAGCAGTACCGGCGAGCCGTAGACGTTATCCACGGTGCAGTCGAAAAAGCCCTGAATTTGTTCGGCGTGCAGGTCCACGGTCAGGACCCGATTGACGCCCACGTTGCTGATGATGTCGGCGACCACTTTAGCGCTGATGGGGACGCGCACCGAACGTACGCGCCGATCCTGGCGGGCGTAACCAAAGTAGGGGATGACCGCGGTAATGCGGCTCGCGGACGCGCGGCGCAGCGCGTCGATCATCAATACCAGTTCCATTAAATTGCGGTTGGTGGGCGCACAGGTGGGCTGTACCACAAATACGTCCTTGCCGCGCACGTTTTCCAGTAATTCGATATTGATCTCACCATCGGAAAACAGACCGACCGAGGCGTTTCCCAGTGGCAGACCAAGGTGTCGGGTGATTTCTTTAGCGAGTTCCGGATTGGAATTTCCGGAAAAAACCATCAAATTTGCCACGGGCTAAATCCTGATATTGATCGCGACTGCTGGGCGTTACGCTCGGTTGGTGATGGCGACCGTTTCGTGTATTTGGCTGGGGCGGGAGGACTCGAACCTCCGGATGACGGGATCAAAACCCGTTGCCTTAGCCACTTGGCGACGCCCCAAAAATCCAGTGTAAATTCTGCACTCTGTGGTGCTTATTCATGTTGGTACAGTGGTGACTGGTTGACGCCCCTGGCGATAAACCCGTCCCATGGATCCGGTATTTGCGCGCGTACCGCCTGCGCCTGATCCTCAGTGTCAAATTTTGCAAACAGGCACGCACCGGTACCAGTCATGCGCGCGGGCGCGTAGTGATCCAGCCATTGGCGAGCGGCTTTAACCTGCGGATAAAGAGCTTCCACTACCCCCTGACAGGAGTTAATGGCGCTCTGCCCCATGCCACCCGGCTCAAGAAAGGCGCGTATTGTGATAGGCGGGGCGTTCCTTGTCAATTGTCGATGGCCGAATATGGCAGCGGTGGAGACCTGACAATCGGGCGCCAGCACCAGATACCAGGCGGGTGGTAACTCGACGGACGTCAGGCGTTCACCTATGCCTTCGGCCCAGGCCGAGGTGCCGTGTAAAAACAGCGACACGTCCGCTCCCAGCGGCAGGCCAATGTCGATCAGTTCGGCGCGGCTGAGTCCAAGCCGCCAGAGCCGGTTGAGACCCACCAGCGTCGTTGCGGCGTCGCTGCTGCCGCCGCCGAGACCCGCACCCAGGGGCAGGCATTTATGCAACAGGATATGGGCGCCAAGGGTACAACCGGTGCGTTGCTGCAGGGCGCGTGCGGCGCGCCATACCAGATTGTCCGCCAGTGGGATTTGCGGCGCGTCGGAGGATAAGGTCAGGGACAACTCTTCGGCACTATCAAATTCCAGTTCATCGCCATAGTCGAGCAATTGAAAAAGGGTTTGCAGTTGGTGATAGCCGTCCGCTCGGCGCCCGGTGATGTGTAAAAATAAATTGAGTTTGGCCGGCGCCGGCAGGAACAGTGGCATGGTTTAACGTCCCTCGGCCGGGGGGCGGTTCCAGGCCTTGATCACCAGCACAATGTGCAGGGGTTGTTCCGCTGGGGACTGATAAGCGGCGACTATTTTCCCCGGTAATAGCCCCAGCTCGGTGGATTGATAACGGCTAAACGTCAGTTGCCAGTTACCCTGTTCGAGTTGTTCCAGTAATTGATGTTGGTCGAGACGGGAGCGGGTAACCGGTAAGTGCGCGCTGGGAATACCTTTCACCCAATAGCTCAGGTGCTGCACGGGTAGCGCCCATCCAAACAGGGTTTGACTGAGCAGCGCTGCGGAATGGGAGGTTATATCGTCCTCGCCCGCCCGGCTCAATACCGCCGTGTTCTGCCCCCCATGAATGCGCGTGGTGCCGGTACCAAAGGGTCCGCTCAGGTGCACATCAAAATCAGTGTTGAGCTGCCGCCAGTTAATCCAGGCGCTGCCTTTGTCGCGATCGGCGCGATAGCCCATTTTGCCGATCAGTTGCCACTCCTGCAGGGCGAGCATAGCGGCGTGGTGGGTGCGCCATTGCACGCTATTGGAAATCGGTTGCGCGACGCAGCCAGCCAGGGCTACGAGTAGCAGACACAGGAATACCCGGTTAGTCACGATCTATAACTCAACGTCGAGGCGTTGCAGCACTTCGAGTAATACCGGATCTTTGGGGTTGCTGTCGAGTGCTTTGCCCCATACCTGTCTGGCTTCTTCCCGGTTGCCCGACACCCACAGGACTTCGCCGAGATGTGCCGCGATCTCCGCATCCGGGAACAGAGCCATGGCCTGTCGCAATTGTTGCAATGCTTCCTGGTGGCGGCCCTGTCGATATAGCACCCAGCCCAGGCTGTCGATAGTGGCGGCGTCGTTGGGGTTGAGCTCGAGCGCCTGTTCAATCAGCTGTTGCGCTTCCACGTGGCGCTCAGTGTGGTTCGTCAGGGTATAGCCGAGCGCGTTCAGAGCTGCGGCGTTGTTGGGGTCGCTGGCGAGAATCGCACGCAGGTCCTGTTCGGCGCCAGCCACATCCCCGCGTTTTTCGCTGGTCAGGGAGCGGGTGTAGAGCAACTCGATATCGCCAGGATAGACTGTCAGGGCGTCCCCCAGCAGGTCGAAAGCGTCGTCGTACAGCCGCTTGCGCATCAGTAACTCTGCTTCGATCTGGTAAATAGCCACCGCCTGTTCCGGGTTTTCGCCGCGCAATTTGTGCAGGTACAGTTGCGCGGCGGGCAGTTGCCCCTGCTCGGCCAGCAACTGTGAGAGGCGTGCGGCTGCCGGTAGAAAGCTGCGGCCCTGGCGCACGCTATGGTAGTGAATCAGTGCATCTTCCAGACGTTGCTCTTCCTCGGCCATCAGGGCGAGCTGGAAGTGGGCGTCGGAAGTGCGTTGCCGGTGGTCGATCATATCCTGATAAATCTGTATCGCTTCGGCGCGCAACCCCTGTTCCCGGTTGACGCCCGCCAGCGCAAATTGCAGATTGGCATCGTCGCGATGTTGCGCGGCGAGGCTGCTCATATACTGCCGTGCCAGGGTTAAATCCGTTTCCGCGACCAGACGAATTTGTTGCAGACGCAGTTTCTTACTGTCCGGGTTGTGTTTGAGTGCCGTGCCGATGAATTTGATCGCGGCGTCGAGTTGCTTGTCCTGATACAGCAGTTGCGTGTAGAGAATGGCGCTTTGTTCGTCTTCAGGGGCGCGCGTCACCAGTCGCCGCCCATCCAGCAAGGCTTCCTGCAGTTGTTCTTGCTCACGCAGCAGGAGAATTTTGCCAAACAACAGGTCGATTGCGCCGCGCGCCCTCGGGCTGCCGGGTTTGGCTTGCCCGTAGTCCGCTTCCGCGCGGCGGTAGCGCTCCAGCAAGCTGTTGCGCATGTGCTCGGAAACATCTTTTCCATAAGCTGCCAGGGACCTTATCGGTTCGCCATCTTGCAGCCCCAGCAGGTATTCGGCGTGGGTAAACGCGGTTAATAAATCGCCGTTGTTTGCCAGTGCGTAGAGGACGAGGCGATGGGCGTCGCTGTTATCCGGCTCCAGTTCGACCCACAATGTGCTCATGGCCAGCATCGCGTCCTGCTGGTTCAGGTAATTGGCGACAGTTGCGGCACGTGCAGCGACACCCGGGTCGCGGGTCAGCTTGGCCTGTGCGACATATTTATCCAGGGAAACCGACAATTGGCCTCGATTGCCCGCGAATTCGGCCACCAACAGGTCGTAAAACGTTTGTGTTGGGAACGGGCGAGCGGGATAATTGCTCCGCTCGGCGACAGCTGCATCGATTTCGGTCGGCTCAGTGACGGACTCAGCGGATTGTTGAACACCTGCGCAGGCGGATATCAACAGCGTTAATAGTAGTCCGGTTAACGGCGCGAGGTGGTGAAAACAGGCGTTGCTCATTGCGATATACGTTCCCAGCTGGTGGAGTCCATTGTATCAATAATGCCTATGACAGTTATCGCCATATTTGTTTCATTCGCGTCCCACACAGGGTTGTGACGCCGGTGTTTGTGGTGAAAAATCGGGCTGGCCAATGACCCTTTATATCCTCGGTATTAATCACCGCACCGCGCCGCTGGAACTCCGCGAAAAAGTCGCGTTCGCCCCGGAACAGATGGTGGCTGCGCTGGCGCAGGCCCGGGTGCAAACTGGCGTCGAAGAAATTGCCATCCTGTCGACCTGTAACCGCACCGAGTTGTACGCCAGTGGTGGCAGCACGGGTGCCGAACAGTTAATGCAGTGGTTGAGTGATTACCATTCGCTGCCCGGCGCGGCGCTGGCTGGCAGTTGCTATCACTACACCGAGGCCCCGGCAGTAGCGCATATGATGAAAGTTGCCAGTGGACTCGATTCCATGGTCCTCGGCGAGCCGCAAATTCTCGGCCAGATCAAATCCGCCTACGCGGTGGCGCAGCAGGCTGGCACGGTCTCGGTCGCCCTCAATCAGGTTTTTCAGCATGTCTTCAACGCCGCCAAACGGGTGCGCAGCGAGACGGCGATCGGCCAGAACCCGGTCTCGGTGGCCTATGCCGCGGTGCGGCTTGCGCAACAGATTTTTTCGGATATGGGCGCGGTGCACGCGCTGTTAATCGGCGCCGGTGAAACCGTGGAGCTGCTCGCCCGCCACTTGTATGAGCAGCGTATTGGCAGTATCACCGTTGCCAATCGTACACTGCGTCACGCTCAGGAACTGGCGCACGCCTATGGTGCGGAGGCCATTTTATTATCCGATATTCCGGAAAATTTGCACCGCGCTGACATCGTGATTTCCTCGACCGCCAGTCAATTACCGGTCCTGGGCAAGGGCGCGGTGGAATCGGCGCTCAAGCAGCGTCGCCATCGGCCCATGTTTATGCTGGATATTGCCGTGCCAAGGGATATCGAGCCGGAAGTCGCAAACCTCGATGACGTCTATCTGTATACGGTGGACGATCTCAAAACGGTGGTGGAAGAAAATTTGCGCGGTCGCCAGGATGCCGCCGATCGCGCCCAGGATATCATCGCAGAATGTTTACAGGAGTGGCAAAAACAGTGGCGGTTGCAGGCAGCCGTGGGCACTATTCGGGCGTTTCGCAACAGCGTGGAGGAAGTGCGTGATGCGGAGCTGGACAAGGCCCTGCAAGCCCTCGCCCAGGGGCAGTCAGTGGAGGCCGTGGTGCGTTCCCTGGCTCACGGTTTGACCAACAAACTGCTACACACGCCGACCCTGGGGCTAAAACGCGCAGGCGAGGAAGGCCGTAGCGAACAGCTCCAGTTGGCGCGGGAGCTGTTCAACTTACCCGAACGGGACGACGACGGCGGAATGTCTTGATGAAACGCTCCCTGCTGGACAAGCTCGATCACCTGATGGAGCGCTACGAAGAAGTCAGTGCGTTGTTGAGTGACGCCGATGTGATTGCCAGGCAGGAGCGCTTTCGCGCACTGTCCCGCGAATATGCGGAGCTCGATCCGGTCGCCAAAACGTACGGGGAATACCGGGCGGCCGACGCAACCATCGAGCAGTCCAGGGAGTTGTTGCAGGATGCCGATCCCGACATGCGGGAAATGGCCCGCGACGAGTTAAAACAGGCGGAGCAGGCCCGCCGGGAGCTTGAGCAGGCGTTACAGATCCTGCTGTTGCCCAGCGACCCTAACGACGACAACAATATTTTTCTGGAAATTCGCGCAGGCACCGGCGGTGACGAAGCGGCTATTTTTGCCGGTGATCTGTTTCGCATGTACACGCGCTACGCGGAATCTCGAGGGTGGCGGGTGGAATTGATTAGCGAACGTCACGGGGAGCACGGCGGATTCAGGGAAGTTATCGTCCGGGTGGTGGGCGAGAAGGTGTATTCCCAGCTCAAGTTTGAATCGGGCACCCATCGCGTCCAACGGGTGCCGGAGACAGAATCCCAGGGGCGTGTGCATACATCCGCCTGCACAGTGGCGATCATGCCCGAGGTGGCCGAGGTCGATTTGCTGGAAATCAACCCGGCGGAACTGCGTATCGATACGTTTCGTTCATCGGGCGCTGGCGGTCAGCACGTGAACACCACGGATTCGGCGGTGCGCATTACGCACCTGCCGACGGGCATCGTCTCCGAGTGCCAGGACGAGCGCTCCCAGCACAAAAACAAGGCCAAGGCGATGGCGCTACTGCGTGCCAGAATCCTGTCCGGCATGCAGGAAAAACAGGCATCGGAGCAATCCGCGCTGCGCCGTAGCCTGGTGGGTAGCGGGGATCGCTCCGAGCGCATTCGCACCTATAATTTTCCCCAGGGCCGTCTCACCGATCACCGTATTAATCTCACCCTGTACAAGCTTGAGTATATCGTCGAAGGTCATCTGGACGAGGTGATTCAGCCCCTGATCAACGAATACCAGACCGAACAGCTGGCGGCCATGGGGGCATGACGCCGGTGGTTGCTGGTGTGTTACCAACATCCCGTCGCGCCGCTAACCGTGTCCACTGTCGCTGATCTATTACAGGCCAGCGCCACGCTCGAAGGGGTGAGCGACTCGCCGCGCCTCGATGTCGAAGTGCTGCTGTGCCACGTGTTAAACCAGCCGCGCAGCTATCTGTATGCCTGGCCGGAGCGCACTGTGGACAAGGGGCAGCGAGATCAATTTCAGGCTTTGCTGCAACGGCGCGAGCGGGGCGAACCGGTTGCCCACTTAACCGGGGTGAGAGAATTCTGGTCCCTGC
Organism: Porticoccaceae bacterium; assembly: GCA_041633885.1. Lineage (GTDB taxonomy): Bacteria > Pseudomonadota > Gammaproteobacteria > Pseudomonadales > Porticoccaceae > JBFJKD01. The sequence continues at coordinate 964 of JBFJMM010000085.1, read as the reverse complement.
CTTTACAGGTCAATGCCAGCACGCTGATTCCGCGGCCAGAAACCGAACTCCTGGTACAACTCACGCTGAATGTGCCGCTGCCGGAAACGGCCTCGGTACTGGATTTGGGTACTGGCTGCGGCGCGATTGCATTAGCGTTGGCCCACGAACGGCCGCAGTGGTGTGTGACGGGGGTCGATGCGGTAGCCGCTGCCGTTAAATTAGCAGAGCAAAACCGGTGCCGTCTGGGACTCGAGAACGCTGCTTTTTTCGAAAGTAACTGGTTCGCGAGTATTCCCGCCCAGTTGTTTGACGTGGTGGTTAGTAACCCACCGTACATCGCGGCCACGGACACCCATCTGGGTGAGGGGGACGTGCGTTTTGAGCCGAGAACCGCACTGGTGGCTGACGATAACGGTTGCGCCGCTATTCGACACATTATTGGCAGGACCCGCAACTGGCTGGTGCCTGGCGGTTGGTTGTTAATCGAGCATGGGTTTAACCAGGCACAGACGGTGCGCGAACAATTCCAGGCGGACGGCTACCGCCATATTGCCACTGCCACGGACCTGGCGGGCGTGGAGCGAGTAACGCGGGGCTGCCTCTGAAACAGGCAGCCATATGGCCAGCGGTTGTGCAGCGCGCAAACGTATTTGGCAGGCACTTCCCAAGCCGGAAACAATAATGTGAGTTTTTGCGTTGCCGCGTACGGGGACGGCGCACCGGCCCCGTATGCAGCTATTGTGGTTTAACCGCGCATGCCCACCTGTTGGGCAGCCGGGTGCAGGCTGGCCTGCGCGCTGGGGCGTTGACTCATGCGCTCAAACCAGGCTGTCAGGTTTTTCAAATTAGTTGGTATTGGCTGCCCCACCCCCTGCGCGAAGTCCAGGCAGCAGTACAGCACAAGATCGGCAATACCGATGCTGTTGCCGCCCACAAAATCGCGGCCGGCCATTAACCCGTCCAGCCATTCCAGCTGGCCTTT